>JAAUSA010000142.1 GCA_012031975.1 Alkalinema sp. RU_4_3
ACCCCGCACCAAGCATCATCATGTGATGCAACTCCTTCACCAATAAATAGGCCGCCAACGCCGGACCCACCAGCATCGCGATCACCAAAATCACCCCCACCGCCTGCATACTCGCAATAATCGTCAACGTGATCGCCATCATCGAAAACAAATGAATCCGCCCCACAGGCAACCCCATCGCCTGCGCCCCAGTTTTATCAAACGTATAGAACAACATCTCTTTGTAGAATGCAACTACGGCAGATAAAACAACGATCGTAATCACCAGCGATCGCCCAATATCAAACTGCGTCACCCCTAAAATATCACCGAATAGAAACCCATCGAGATCGATCTTATTCTTCAACACCGTCACCAGCGTCACACCCAGCGCGAAAAAACTTGAAAACGTCAACGCCATCGCTGAATCGGCCTTGAGACGGGACTGCGATCGAATCCAAGTCGTCATAAAAGACCCCAGCAGCCCCGACAAAAACGACCCAAAAATAATATCCACCCCGAAAAAAGTCGAGAGCGATAATCCAGGCAACACACTGTGGGCGATCACATCCCCCAGCAAAGCCATGCGCTGCACAATTAAATAGCTCCCCACCACAGGACATAGCAACCCAACTAGCAACCCCGCCATCAAAGCATTGCGCACAAACTCATAATTCAACGGGTCCAATAATAGCGACATCATAGCCTCGCCCTAACAGGCCAACGAATCATCATGTTTGTGCAAATGCCCATGGTGGCCCGCAGAAGTGATCGCACTGCCATAGGCCCGCCGCAAATTCTCCGCCGTCATCACCTGCTGGGGCGACCCATCCGCAATCAACTCCTGATTGAGCAACAACAATCGATCGAGCCGCTGCAACGACTGCCCCCACTCATGGGTACTCACCAGCAAAATCTTCCCCGCCCGCCGCAGCTCCCCAAACACCTCATACAAAATGCCCTCCGTCACCCGATCGACCCCTGTAAACGGCTCATCGAACAGCAGCACATCCGCCCCCTGGGCCAGTGCCCTGGCGAGAAACACCCGCTGCTGCTGGCCCCCAGACAACTCTCCAATCCGGCGATCGCGCAGATCCGTTAGATTGACCCGATCGATCGCCCCATCCACAATCCTTTCTTCCCGCTTCCCAGCCCGTCGAAACCAGCCCAAGCTCCTTGTCATCGCCATCATCACCACATTGCGCACCGTAATCGGATAATCCCAATCAATCTGCGATCGCTGGGGCACATAGGCCACTCGTTCCAATTGCTGGTGCAACGGACAGGTACAATATTCCACCAGACCAGTACTGCGCGGTACCAGTCCCATCATCGCCTTCATCATCGTGCTCTTGCCCGCCCCATTCGGCCCAATCACCCCCACCAGCTGCCCCGGATCAATGCGAAAACTCACGCCCTCAAGACCCCGGACACCTGAGTAATTGACAGCTAACTGATTAACCTCTAGCATGGATTCACAATAGTGAGAATGGTTATCATTATAGTCCCAATTCGCTCCTTAATGGGTAACGCGTCATGAAGTCTTTGGTGGTTTTGTCAAGCTTGAGTCTAGTGGGTTTGCTGTCGGCCTGTGGGCTGCGATCGGCCATGTCCCCCACAAAAGGATTGCCCCAGGTCGTCGTCACCAACTCGGTGCTCTGCGATCTGACCCAGCAGATCGCCCAGGACTCGGTGGCTCTGGCCTGTCTGATCTCCGCTGGCACCGATCCACACCTCTATGCGCCCACCCCCAACGATCGCAAGCGCCTAGAAACCGCGAATCTGATTCTATACGGCGGTTACAACCTAGAGCCCGAGTTGGAAAAACTAATTAAAGCATCCCCCCAAAAGATCACCAAAGTCGCGATTAGCGAAGTCGCCGTACCCAAACCCTTGATCGCGGAAGACCATGACCACCACCATGACCATGGCAAGGAACCCAAGGCAGCCTCTAAGGCCGAACCGGATCCCCACGTCTGGCATAATGTGCAGAACGCCATCAATATGCTGAACGCGATCAATGACAACCTGGCCCAGATCAACCCATCTGAAGCCGAAACCTACAAAACCCGCACCGCCAACCTCACCCAGCAATTCACATCCCTCGACAGCTGGTCAAGACCCAAATCGCCACCATCCCCGCCCCAACCGCACCCTCGTCACCACCCACGACGCCCCTCGGCTACTACAGCAAAGCCTACGGCCTCCCTGTCGAACCCCTCGAAGGCCTCAGCACCGAAGAAAAAACCCACCGCCGCCCGCACCAAGGCCGTGATCGATCTGGTGCGATCGAAAAAAGTCCCCGCCATCTTCCCCGAAACCAGCGTCAGCCCCCTGCTGATCCAAACCATCGCCCGCGAAACCCAAGCCAAAATCGCCCGCGAACCCCTCTACACCGACGGCCTCAGCACCATCGACAGCAGCGGCGGCACCTACCAAAGAATGATCGTTAGTAATACGAGAGCGATCGTCGATAACCTCGGCGGCCAATACAAACGCTGGCGACCCTAAGGCCCCATGCAAAAAGCGACGGTTTGATTTCAAACCGTCGCTTTGTAACTAAATGAAAAACTCCCCAGGCAAGATTCGAACTTGCGACCAGTCGATTAACAGTCGACCGCTCTACCGCTGAGCTACTGAGGAATGTGCTCTTGGCTTGGTTTGATTAACCAGCCTTGATAAATATAGCAAACCTAATTTAATTTGACAACCCTCACCCAGGGAAATTTTCCCCATCCCCTATTTGCCAAACCGCAGCCGATCGAGCTTCGCCTGGGCCTCCGGATCCAACCCATTCATCAAAAATCGACCACTGGACTTCCCCTGGGGCCGCTGCCGACTTCGCACCCGGTTGATGCTGAACTCCACCTCACTGTTGAGCTGCTCCGACGATCGCCACTCCGCCCCAAACCCAATCGCCGTCAACTGCAAGGCCCGATCGTCCGTCGCCACCACAATCCGCTGCTCAAACTTACGGATATCCCGCCGAAAGTCCGCACAGGTTTTTTCGATGTAGCTGTCCGCTGTCTGATTATGGTTCGTGTAATAGACCGAGCAGAGCTGAGTAATCACTTCCTTACTACCCGGCATATCTTGATACTGGGCATCAAAGACCACCTGCACCTCGTAGGCATTGAAGGAAGCATAGCCCGTCATGATCTCGATGAGCTGCCGCCGCGCCTCCTCCAGACCCAGTTCATCTCGCACCTGTTTCAATGTCATCCAGGCACCGACAATGTTGTAGCCATCTATGAGAAATAGAGCTTGGGAGGCGACCCGCTTCATGACAGCAAAACAGTTTGTTAAGAAAGATTGTTACACCATCATGCCTCACCCCCCCAGCCTTTGCATAGGCCAAAAGTCCGCCCTTCCTAACAAACCACCTCGATATCTCCCAGTTTCAACAGTTTCTGCCGTAGGCGTTCCGGCTCCCCCGTATCCACCACCTCACCGCGATCGAGCAAAATCGCCCCATCGCAATAGTCCAGCTCATTGAGCCTGTGGGTCACCCACAGGGCTGTAATCCCCCGCCGCTTCACCAAATCCCGCACCTGCTCCACCAGTTCGATCTGGCTATCCGGGTCCAGCAGGGCCGTCGGTTCGTCTAACAGTAAAACCTCGCAGTGGCGAGCGATCGCCCCCGCTATGGCCACCCGTTGTTTTTGCCCGCCGGACAGCGCATAGATCGGACGCCGAATTAGATGGAGCAAATTCACCGCATCTAGGGCCTCCTCGACCCGCCGCCGCACCTGCTCCGGGGATAGTTTCTCCGCCACAAGACCAAAGGCCACATCCGCACCCACCGTTGGCATCACCAGTTGATGGTCGGGATTCTGGAAGACGAAGCCGATCGGCGGCGCCATCGATACCGTTCCACCCTGGTCCGGCAGCAACCCCGCCAGACGTCTCAGCAAGGTTGACTTGCCGCAACCATTAGTCCCCAGGAGCATCCAAAACTCCCCCCGAGGTACAGCCAGAGAACAGTTCTTCAGCACAGGCCGATCCGGCCCCCAACCAAAAGTCAGGTTAGAGGCGGCGATCGCCATAGCAGCCGCCGACCCCATTACTCAGCCAAGGCGAAGAAGCCAGGCGTCCGACCGGAAGCGCCCCCGGCTGTCTTCTCATACATCTGCACCGCACAGATCGAACTACTAAATACCGCTACCTTCTTCCCCGCCTGATGGTCGCAGGTCATCTCCAATAGCTGATCGCTGCTGCCCGATCGCATGGCGCTCAGCACCTGCTGATAGGCATTGGTTGCATCGCCTTCTTCCTTCTTCTGGATAGTCAGGCCAGCCGGGGTCCCTTTGAGGGTGATTTCCAAAATATACATAGGTTAGGTTCAGTCAGTAGGGTTTGGCTCAAGTTGCCGCTCTCTAGTATCGCAAATCCCTTCCGACTTGGCAGGAAGTTTTTTGAGGCTGGGATCGCCTCTGGTCTGGATCCACTATCCCAATCCACCCCATAGCCGAGATTCTTTCCATGAAGTTTCACAAATTAAATGTGAGAAAAAGATTATGAATTCCGATGGGATTTTTTGAAAGATTATTTCGGGATATGTAGTGATATTTACAATCTGACGATCGAATCAAGTTTTTCAGGGTTTAGATCACAGATTGTAACAATTTTTGTGAGTAATTACAGTATCAAATATTTCATAGCATTTCTGAATGTATTCGATCGTTACATTTGGGCGAGTATCATTTGGCAAAACAAAGCGAAACTTAATAAAGCGGATCTAGAAAATTAAGAAGGGTATCAATATGATGGATGCAGGTAACTTCGGTTGCCCAACTTGCTTTTCGAGGAATGACCCTTGGGTAAGTGTGGCAGCTTGCATGGTTGTTATTGTTTCAGCTTGATTAATTATTTTAGTTTTGCTGAAGCTTTGCACTTACCTGTGGTCCTGGCCTTAATTTTGTTCATTTTTGCCATCATCTAAAACTATGACCACTACTCTTCAGCGTCGCGAAGGCGGCAATCTCTGGGAGCGGTTCTGTAACTGGGTCACCAGCACCGACAACCGCATTTATGTGGGCTGGTTCGGGGTCCTGATGTTCCCCACCTTGCTCTCCGCAACGATCTGCTTCATCATCGCGTTCGTCGCTGCTCCCCCCGTGGACATTGACGGTATCCGCGAGCCCGTGGCAGGTTCCCTGCTCTACGGCAACAACATCATCTCCGGTGCTGTTGTGCCCTCCTCGAACGCTATTGGCCTACACTTCTACCCCATCTGGGAAGCTGCTTCCTTAGATGAGTGGTTGTACAACGGTGGTCCCTACCAGTTGGTCTGCTTCCACTTCCTAATTGGCGTCTTTTGCTACTTGGGTCGTCAGTGGGAACTTTCCTATCGCTTGGGCATGCGTCCTTGGATCTGCGTTGCTTACAGTGCACCTGTCTCTGCCGCAACCGCAGTCTTCCTGATCTACCCGATCGGCCAGGGTTCCTTCTCCGACGGTATGCCCTTGGGTATCTCCGGCACCTTCAACTTCATGATCGTGTTCCAGGCTGAGCACAACATCCTGATGCACCCCTTCCACATGCTCGGTGTGGCAGGCGTCTTCGGTGGTAGCCTGTTCTCCGCCATGCATGGTTCCTTGGTGACCTCCTCCTTGGTGCGTGAAACCACCGAAGTGGAATCCCAGAACTATGGCTACAAGTTTGGCCAAGAAGAAGAGACCTACAACATCGTTGCAGCCCACGGCTACTTCGGTCGGTTGATCTTCCAATATGCCAGCTTCAACAACAGCCGCTCCTTGCACTTCTTGCTCGGCGCCTGGCCTGTGATTGGGATCTGGATGACCGCCCTGGGCGTCTCCACCATGGCCTTCAACTTGAACGGCTTCAACTTCAACCAATCGATCCTCGATTCCGATGGTCACGTGGTGAATACCTGGGCTGACATGGTCAACCGGGCCAACCTCGGGATGGAAGTGATGCACGAGCGCAACGCTCACAACTTCCCGCTTGACTTGGCATCGGGCGAAGCTGCCCCTGTGGCGATCGCCGCTCCTGCAATCAATGGTTAATTCCTGAGATAGCCTGAGTCGAAAACCCCCGCTTTTCCCTAGGGAAAGGCGGGGGTTTGACCTGTGGTAGGCTAAGATTCCCTACTCCAAACCCCAACCCATGGCAGCAAAAATCCCCGTCACGATCATCACTGGCTTCCTCGGCAGCGGCAAAACCTCCCTGATCCGCCACCTCCTGCAAAACAACCAAGGTCGCCGGATCGCCGTACTGGTCAATGAGTTTGGGGAACTGGGGATCGATGGCGATCTGCTGAAGGCCTGCCAGGTTTGCGACGATGAAGAGGATGCCGCCAACAATATTGTCGAGCTGGCCAATGGCTGCCTCTGCTGCACAGTGCAGGAGGAGTTTTTACCCGTCATGCAGAGTCTGCTGAAGCGGCGGGACAAAATCGACTGCATCTTGATCGAAACCTCCGGCCTCGCCCTCCCAAAACCCCTGGTCACCGCCTTCCGCTGGCCCGATATTCGCCATGCGTTAACGGTCGATGGGGTGGTGACAGTGGTGGACTGTGAGGCCGTGGCGGAAGGAACCTTAGCCAAGGATCTGGCGGCCCTGGAATTGCTGCGCAAAGCCGATCCCAACCTGGACCATGAGACGCCCTTGCAGGAATTGTTTGAAGATCAGTTGGCCTGCGCGGATCTGGTGATCCTCAACAAGACCGATCTGGTCGATGCCGCCACCCAAACTAAGGTGCGTCAGCAGGTGGAACAGGAGCTATCCAGGTCCGTCAAAATTGTCACCAGTGGTCGCAGGGGCGCTGACGGCAGCGATCGCGAAATGGCCAGCTTGCCGCCCGACCTATTACTGGGTTTCAATGCAGCGGTGGAGGACAACCTGGAGAACAGGCCCAGCCACCATGACCATGAAGAAGAGCATGACCATGATGACGAAATTGACTCGACCTATGTTGTGTTCGATCGCGCCTTCGATCCAGAGATTCTCAAACAACGGCTAGAAAGACTCGTCACAGAACGCGAAATCTACCGTGTCAAGGGCTTTGTCTCTGTGGCCAACAAACCCATGCGTTTAGTGGTACAGGGTGTGGGATCCAGGTTCGAGCAATTTTACGATCGTCCCTGGGCCTCCGGCGAGCCCCGCCAGACAAAACTGGTGTTCATCGGTCGGGACCTCCAGCGCTCAGATATCGAGACAGCCCTACTGAACTAGATCGACTCGCCGCAGACATCGACCAGGTAGCAGAGCGATCGAAATCGCAGGCCGACAAACTGGTCGTAGAGGGGATTGAGCTTGCACATGGGGGGAATATGCCCCACCTTGCGACCGAACATGATCACATCGCGCTCAAAGGGACATTGGGCGGGGATCAGTTTGCAAAGGGTGCGGGCGAGTTTGGGATCATGGACTTCGACCTGGTCAATCCAGGTTTGGACGGGTTTGAGCAAGGGGGTAAGCCAACTGTAGAGAGGCTTTTCCGGCATGAGAGAGGCGCTGAAATTAGACATGAGGTGTAGTTTCTTTCAAGGCTTGAAGCATCATTTTTCATCGAACAATCTGGTGTCATACCAGTTAACGCAAAGTCGTTTTTAAAGGGAATTTGTCACTGAAGAGCAGATGTATTCATTGATGTATGAGTCAGTGAATGATCCCTGAATCTTTTATAGGACAGGTAACCGCTTTTCAATTGTTCTTTACGCTACCGTTCGACGAATGTTATGCAATGAACGGATTTAACCTATTCGAAAAGGGCTTTTGTACCTTTCCTTTTATAAGATACCCACGGATTTTTTCGATTCCGTAAATCTGAAGTGCAAAAAAGATCGATTTGTAAGAAGATCTCGCGAATTTAGTAACAGTTGAAAAATATCAATCCACTAGTAGAGGCTATGGATCCGCCCAGATAAAAATGCCTGGCCCGTCACCGTACCACGGCGCGGTATAGTGTGAACCATGAAAATTGAGCATTGATACAATGGGGCTAGAAGGAGAATTATGACCTTGCAGATGCGTGTTTATGTCCCACCCCATCCGCTGATTAAGCATTGGTTGGGCGTGGCCCGCGATGGCAGCACTCCTTCTGCCCTGTTTCGGACGGCGATGACGGAATTGGGTCGCTGGTTGACCTATGAGGCGATCCGCGACTGGCTGCCGACCATGGATACGACGGTGGAGACGCCCATTGCCCCCTGCCCAGTCACCTTCATTAACCCCGAGATTCCGGTGGTGGTGGTGCCGATTCTGCGGGCGGGGCTGTCGCTGCTTGAGGGTGCCCAGCCTTTGCTGCCCCTGGCTTCCATCTACCATTTGGGACTCGCCCGCGACGAGGCGACCCTAGAACCCAAATGCTATTTGAACAAGCTCCCGCCCAAGCTCAATCCCAAGACCCTGGTGCTGATCCCCGACCCGATTCTGGCGACCGGGGGATCGATCATGGTGGCCATGAATGAGCTGACGAGTCGGGGCATCGATCCGGCCAATGTACGGATTATCTCCGTGGTGGCAGCCCCTCCGGCCCTGCAAAAACTGAGTGCAGCCTATCCGAGTCTGAACATCTATACGTCGGCCATCGATGAGTCCCTGAATGCCCAGGGCTATGTGGTGCCAGGGTTGGGGGATGCGGGCGATCGCACCTTTGGGACTTGATGGCGACTGGCAGAGCAGTTCCTGCCAATTCACAGTAGGATGGGATCCGAATAGACCTGTAACGAGCCATTGCGTTTGGTGAGCCATGAGTCAGCAAGATAATTTTTCCGGGGGCTTTTTCCTCGGAGCCTTAGTCGGTGGTGCCGTTGGGGCATTGATTGGGGTGGTTTTGGCCAGTCCCAAGGAGGAGCGCGATCGCCCTCGCGGCGAAGTCTCCTCGGTGCCAAAACCCCGTAAGCGGCCCCTGCGGGGCCTGGGCGATCCCTCGGAACAGACGATGGAGGTGGCCCGCCAGGGCTTGGAGGATAAGATTGCTCAGCTCAATGATGCGATCGATGATGTCCGCCATCAGATCAATGGGGTGAATGGCCGCGCCACCGAGCCGTCCAAGACCCACAGCCCCGAGTCACTCTAGTTTCAACCGTCCATAAATTCTTCAAACTGCTATGTCTAGTTCTGTTGGGATGATCATCAAGATCATCGACCTCTACACTCTGTTTCTGGTCATCCGCATCCTGCTCACCTGGTTTCCGACCGTGAACTTCTACGATCCACCCCTGTCCTGGTTGGCCCAGATCACGGATCCATTTTTGAATCTGTTTCGATCGATTATTCCGCCCCTGGGGGGCTTCGACCTGTCACCGATTTTGGCGTTTTTGCTCCTCAACCTGGTGAAGCAGCTGCTGGTCCAGGTTGCCTTTCGGTCTGGCGGTGGATTCGTCTAGAATAGGGAGAGATGTTGTCTAGTGTTTGATCAAGGACTGTTATGAACCCAACGCTGATTATTCTGAATTTTCTGTCGCTGTACTCCACTCTGGTGTTCATTCGGTGCTTGCTCACCTGGTTCCCAAGCATTGATATGTCCAAGCAGCCCTTTATGTTCCTGGGCGAGATTGTGGACCCCTACTTGAACCTGTTTCGATCGGTGATTCCGCCCATCGGCGGCTTGGATCTGTCGCCCATGGTGGCGCTGCTGCTGTTGCAGTTTGCGCCGCAGTTGCTGGCGGGGGTGTTGGGGCCGGTGATGGGGGGCCTCGGTGGCGGGCTGATGTAAGGATTGGATGAAGGGCGGCATCGCTGGTTTGTCGGGGTGATTTCTGTTTTGTCCTGATTTCAGTGGGACCACGGAGAAGACTCTTATTAGTAGATGCACCCTGACGAACCTCACTGGCGGAAATGCTGGTGGGGTTTTTCCTTGCGATCGGGTTGGCCCTGAAAAATACTTAGAAAGATTGTGTCTTTTTGTCCGGATGAGCTTCCGTATACGGAGGATAAGGAGGAAGTAGATGCACCCTGAGAGACCCCTAAGGCTTTGGCCGAAGGGGTTTTTTCTTAGCTCGGGCGCTGCGCTAGAAAAGTTTGAAAAGTTTCCGGACCAGCCCCCTAGAAACGGAAGAATGAAGTGGTAGATGCACCCTGACATTAAAGCCCTCGGCCCCTGCGGTTGGAGGGTTTTTTATTGCAAAATCCTAGCGGATTGCCCCGATCGTCGCCTTCCAGCTCAGTTCCCGCGAAAGTACGCTGAGGGCCTGCTGGTCCTGGCCTTGGAAGAATTCATGGGCGATTAGTTCGTCGATCACCTGGCGGACCAGTTGGGCCGCAAAGCTTCCCCCCGCGCTCAGCAAGTGGCTGTAGTAGGTGAACTGCGATCGGCCCCGGATGTCCTGGTGGAAGGCCAGCATTTCGGCATCAGGCAGGAGGCTGGCTTCGGCATTGAAGGGGACGACCAGTCGGGGGATGCCCTGGACACCGTAAGGCTTGCCGTTGTTGTTACCGAGGTGGCCGACAAGTACTATTGAGAGGACGGTGCGGGTTTCGATCACGAGGTCGGGGGCGAACAGGGGGTCGGGTTCCGTGGTCAGGCGGGGACCGAGATTGTTGAAGGCGGGGTTAAGGAGCTGGGAATTGTAGATGATGCCGATGCCCCAGTGATGATCGCGCCCGGCATTGTCGTCCTTGCTTTCGAGCTTGACAAAGCTGCCGAAGCCGAAGTCCTCGGGCCGGGGGCATTCATATAGTCCATGGTGTCATCGAGTTGGACGAGGTAGTCACAATGGGAGTTGGATTTGACAACTTTGCCGAGCCGCATGGCTTTTTAGTTCTTCTGTTCTTAGTTACGCCATTATTGTAGGCGAACTTGAGCAATCTGCATCATTTGGGCACCCTAAGGGCATCCCGATTATGTGTTAAGGAAGTCTGATGCAGTTAGCAACTTGTGAAAAATATCGTCTTGTGACGCGAAGCGACTTTGATGGTCTGGTCTGTGCCGTCTTGCTCAAGGATCGCGGGATTATCGATGACATCAAGTTTGTCCATCCGAAGGATATGCAGGATGGCAAGGTGGAAATCACCGATCGCGACATTACCACCAACCTACCCTACGTGGCGGGGGCATATCTGGTCTTCGATCATCATTCCAGTGAAGTCCTGCGTAATGGCAAGGCTGACAACTATGTGATTGAGGCCTCTGCCCCGTCGGCCGCCCGTGTGGTCTACAACTATTACGGTGGGCGCGAAGCCTTCCCCAATATCTCCGAGGCGATGATGGCGGCCGTGGATAAGGGCGATGCCGCGCAGTTCAACCTCGATGAAATCCTTGACCCCCAGGGTTGGGATCTGCTGAATTTCTTGATGGATGCCAGAACGGGCCTAGGCCGCTTTAGGGAGTTCCGGATTTCCAACTATCAGTTATGATGGAACTGATCGATTACTGCAAAAACCACTCGATCGAAGAAATCCTCGCCCTGCCTGATATCCACGAGCGGGTGGAATTGTATAACCAGCAGTCCTCCCTGTTTGCCGATCAGCTCAAGCGCTGTGCAACGATGCATGGCAATTTGGTGGTGTTGGATCTGCGATCGGAGCCGACGATTTTTGCGGGCAATCGCTTTTTGATCTACGCCCTGTTCCCTCAGTCGAATATTTCGATTCACGTCCTCTGGGGCTTGAATCAGCAAAACACAGTGTTCGCGGTGGGTAAATCGATTCTCGATCGTTCTTCGAAGACGAATATTGGCGAGCTAATGCTGGAATATGGCGGCGGCGGCCATGCCAATGCGGGTACCTGCCAGGTTGATAATGCCCTAGCGGAGATCACCTTAGAGACCTTGGTAACGCGGATTAATGCCGATGGCTAGTTGATTTTGAACAAGAAGCGTTCCAAGACTGTAACCTTGGAACGCCATCCCATTCAACTAATGACTATCGCGAATGCAATAATTCCATCGCGCCGATGTCAAACTCCTCCATGTGGTTTTGATGGCCCTTGCCGTTGCCATTTTGAGCCGCGACTTTTCTCGGTTGAATCACGCCATAGCCGCCGTGATTGCGTTCATAGATCACATTCATTTCGCCTGTGTCAGCATTCTGAAACATGTAGAAATCATGATCGATTACCTGTAGCTGTTCCATCGCCGCCTCAACGGTCATCGGAGCCATGGTAAAATACTTCGTTCGCACAACCTCCGCTGGCAATTCAGGCGTCCGATTCTCCAGTAGACTGGCGACATTGGCGCTTTCTGCTAGGACCTCCGATGCCCTTAGGGTCTCCCTTGTTCTATCCTGGCGCTTCTCCTTATACTTTCTGAGCTGCCGAGCGATCTTGTCGGCCACCATGTCAATGCTGGCGTACAGATTCTCACTACTCTCCTGGGCCCGCACCACAGAACCATTTACATACATAGTCACTTCTGCCACCTGCTTGGCTGGACTAATTCGGGGATTCTTCTCCACAGATAGATGGACATCTATTTCAGTTAAAAGATAATCAAAGTGAGCAACCGCTTTCTCAACTTTCGTCCCAACATAATCACGAATACTTTCCGTGATATCGATATTCTTGCCCTGGATAACTAGTTTCATGCAGAAACGCCTCCGATCGCGGTTTGTCGAATAAACAGAACTGAGCCAATCTGATGGTCTTTCAGAGGTTGGGGGGGTTCTAGACTTGTTGCGATGAGTCTATTCGATCCTGAATGGCCTGATCTATGGGGAAAATGCTTAACCGTCACCTGTGTGAAACCACAGAGAATGCTAATTAATCGCCCTTAAACGCAAAATGCCCACCGATTCCATGCCGCTGCGGGGCGGTGAAGTGCGATGGGCATTTTGGTCAGATTGCTTGTTCAAGATTGGTTTTCCCTGAAAGCTCGATGGCCTACATTTAGGCTAACACCTTCTTTCGAATAATGGGATCACATTCAAAGACTGTTGCATCCTGTCATAATTCTTGAACACCATGGGGCATGGTAATGTTGTAGGACGCATTGGGTTGCCTAACCCCAAGAGGCCCCAGGGAGTGAATTGTATCGATGGCCAGAATCGCCGTTATTGACTACGACATGGGCAACCTCCACTCGGTCTGCAAGGCCCTAGAGCAGGTGGGCGGAGAGCCCTTTATTACCCATGATGCCGAGGCAATCAAGCAGGCGGACGGCATTCTCCTGCCCGGTGTGGGCTCCTTTGACCCGGCCATGCAGAATTTGCGATCGCGCCAGCTCCAAGCCCCCATTCGGGCGGCGATCGCCTCTGGCCGTCCGTTTCTCGGGATTTGCCTGGGCTTGCAAATCCTGTTCGACGGCAGCGACGAAGGCAGTGAGCCGGGTCTGGGCATCGTGCCGGGCCGGGTCAAACGGTTCAGCTCGGAACCCAACTTGACCATTCCCCATATGGGCTGGAATCAACTGGCCATGACCCAGGCGGACTGTGACTTTTGGCAGGGCCTCGGGGAAAGCCCCTGGATGTACTTCGTCCATTCTTTCTATGTCGAACCGATCGACCCCGCAGTGGTGAGCGCCACCACTACCCATGGCAACCAAACTGTCGCGGCGGCGATCGCCCAGGGCAACCTCTGGGCCGCCCAGTTCCACCCAGAGAAATCTTCTACGGCGGGTCTCAAGCTCCTGTCCAACTTCGTTGTTCAAGTCCAGCAATCAGTCCCACAGTTAAGCCTCACCCCCCTATGAGCCTGAGAATCCACGGCAACCGTCTCCTCAAAACCCTAGATAGCCTAGAAACCCGCCCCACCGCCTCCAAGGTCCGCCAGGCCCTGTTTAACATCTGGCAGGGTACCG
>JAAUSA010000143.1 GCA_012031975.1 Alkalinema sp. RU_4_3
CTCTGGGGTTTCGCCTGGGGTTTCGCCTGGGGTTGCGGCACCGCCGGGGGCGTCGTTGCCGCGACATTGGGCTTGACCCAGAGGGTGCTGTTGGGCAGCAGGGCATCCGCCGGGACCGACTGACTCAAAATCGTTGTCCCAGAACCGACGATCGCCCGATCGCCAATCTCACAGCTCCCCACGACTAAAACGCCCGCCCCTAAGTTCGCTCCGTCACCAATCCGAATATCCCCGCCGCTGGCATGGACGACGCAGCCTAGTCCAAGACAAACGCCTTGGCCCACCAGAATCCGACAGCCACCATCGGCCTGGAGCAAGACACCGGGGGCGATCGCCGCCCCTGCCGCCACCACCACGTTGCCCGTCGTGAATGACTGGTCGGTGGTGATGGGATTGAGCTGGAGAGGCGAGGGTGGCATTGCGCACGCAAGGGTATGGGGGTTGGGCCGAGGGAACAGGCGGTTTATTTACCGGGCTTGTCTATTTACCGGGCTTATGGATCACCAATTCCACCACCCGGCTCTTGGCCTTCTGGTCCGTGCCCACTAGACGCACGTAGGAATCGGCGTAGCTGGCCATCAAGCCCTCGATGTTCGCCAAGGCACCGCCTTCGCTGCCGGACTGCACCACACCTGCGGTCTGCCAGGAATTAATCCGATAGCGACGCACATCGGCATACTCGACGGTGATCTTATGGCCACCGCGCACCAACTGGCGCACCGCATCAACGGTCTGATTCGAGAGCTTGGCGTCTATGGCCATTGCTGCTGGCCTGGGCCGGAGCGCTATAGCTGGCGGCGGGGGCACCGTAGCTGGCCTGGGCCGCTGGAGCTGCCGCCTTCGCACCGGGCCGCTGAATGATGGTTTCCAGCACGCGCTTCTTGGCACGGGTGTCCACCCCGATCAGGCGCACATATTCCCCGGCATGGCTGGCCAGGAAGTTGTTCACCACATTCATGGCATCGCCCGTACTGCGGGGCTGCATCAAGGGGGCGCTAGTCCAGGAGCTGGCCCGGAAATGGCGCTCGCTGGCAAATTCAAAGCCGATCGATGCGCCTTGATTGATCAATCCCTGCACCGTGGCCTGCAGATCGCCGCTGACCACCGCCGGGGCCGACATCGACGCCGCGCCATTGCTATAGCTAACGGACTGGTTGCTTGGAGACTGGGTGGCATTGATGCCATCGGGCCGCTGAACAATAGCTTCCATCAAACGCTGCTTGGCCTTGGGGTCAATCCCCACAATTCGCACATAGTTGCCCGCATAGGTGGAGCAGAGGCGATCGAGTTCCCCCATCACCGCCCCTTCGCTGCTGCCATTGAGGAAACCTGCGCTCTGCCAGGAGCTGGTCTGGAACTGCCGCTTGTTGGCGTATTCCACGGAAAATCTGCCGCCGCGATTGAGGATTTGGCGGACCTGGGCCGCAATCCCGCCGCCGTTACTGGCAGAGGAACCACCGCTGTAGCTGGGGCTAGGACTTGCGACATAGCTGCTGCGGCTCCCAGAAACGCCACCGGACAGCTTCAAGGGCGCATCGCTCGGACGCTGGATAATTTTTTCGAGTACACGGCGCTTGACGCGGGCATCAATGCCGATCAGCCGCACATATTCACCGGAATGCTCACTCAAGCAAGCCTCTAGCTCACTAAGGACAGCACCTTCTTGGCTGGACTGAATCGGAGCGCAACTCTTCCAGGCACTAGCCTGGAACTGACGGGCCGAAGCATGCTCAGTCCCAACGCGGAAACCTTGTTGCAGCAGTTGACGAACGTGATCGACCACCTCAGTGGCCAACCCACCTTGGGTTGCATAGCTAGTAGTCATGGCGGATTTGGGTGGAAGGGGACAAGCAGCGTTTTCAGCGCTGTGATGGGCATTGTTTGAACTGGCATGATTCGAACTGTGGCTAGGCGATCGCCAGGCCTGGTTCAAACCCAAACATAGTTAACGAATTGCAAATCGCGGTCCGTGACATTGGGGAGGCGATCGGCCTGGGCCTGGGTGGTCACCACCGTGCCCGTGGGCACCAATTTGCCGGGGGGGATCTCTACGTCCTGAACCAGGCAATGCATCATCACGACACAGCCTTTACCCAGACGCGCATTGAAGACCGTCGATCGAAACCCCACAAAGCAGTCATCGCCCAGATAAACCGGACCATGGACAATTGCCATATGGGTGACTGATACGCGATCGCCAAGCCAAACGGCATAGTCGGCGCCATCGTCCCCCAGCACATAGCCCCCTGGCAAACCATGGATCAATGCCCCATCCTGCACCTTCGTCTGACGACCCAGGTGGAATGGACCATCGGCATCCGCGCGCACAGAGCTGCCGGGGCTAACCACAGCACCACTCCCTAACCGCACCTCTCCAGAAACACTAGAGAAGGGATGAATATCAGAATCACCCGAATTCGTAAACGCAAAAGATCGGGGCATGGACGAACGAGTTCCACCCGGCGATCCCATGGTCTGGGCTGCCATCACAATTCTCCTAAGGAAAAGCAATGCAAAAACCACCAAAGGCAAAGCTACCAAACCAAATGGCAGACCTCGGTGGGCAAATCCGTGATGATCAACTTTAAAAAACTTGGCCCAAAGGCCCTGGGTTATTAAGCTATCGCTTCACCCAGAACCCCCGACAGACAAACTTCTTCAGCGCTTGGCTTCAATCCCGCTGGACCGAACCCATCACCACTGGGTTCCTTTATCGTAGAGACGCTGATTGTCCACCGTCACGGTGTCAATAATGGCCACCACCGCCGCATCTATGGGTCTGTCGCTAGACCCCTCAACCTGGCGGGCACCACTGCCTCGACTAATCAGAACCCATTCACCCACGCCAGCGCCCACTCGATCAGCCGCAACCTCGTAGATAGGCATACCCTGCCCCTCTTCATCCACCAACTGCACCATGAGAAACTTAATCCCCGTGAGCGCTGGTTCCTTTTGCGTACTGACAACGGTGCCGCGAACTTTGGCGATTGCATCTTTTAGATTACGGACGGTTCAGGGGACGGATACCGCTCACGCTCTCGCGAAAGGGTTCGACTGCCTCGGTGTAACGAATCGGCAGTACGTACTCCAGGTTTTCGTGGGGACGAGCGATGATGTGGGTGGAGAGCACTTGGCCGCCGTTCACACGCTTAACGTTCTCAATACCTGCCGCAACCGATGCCTGAACCTCAGACACATCGCCGCGCACGATTACGGTCACACGACCGGACCCAATCTTTTCGTAACCCACCAGGGTCACACGGGCAGCCTTCACCATTGCGTCCGCTGCTTCCACAACCGCCGGGAAACCCAGGGTCTCAATCATCCCAACTGCGATAGCCATCGTAATAACTCCCTTCCAATCAGTTTGGTTAAACCCGTTACCGAAACTCCCTACATTTGACGATCGCGATCTACCCCCTGCAACGGATTGAAACCCCTCTGCATCAGTCACTGCAATGCCAAACTATTGAGTTTTTGTAATGTGCTCCTCCTAAGCATAGATTGGAGGGATACCCTTGGCAACCTAGCCGCTGATGATAGTTGCAAATTCTAGAGATTAGGGATCATTATGCTGAATGGCCGAAGCAAACGATCCAGTTTATGCATGCCCCGAAGCTGGGGCTAGGACAAGCCGCTTTGGAGGGGATGGCGCTTGGCAAAGGACGACGCCTAACAGTACTCTGGGAAGATTAAGTATTTTTTAATTTTAAATCCAGCTCCTGAACCTTAAGAAACGACCTAAAGACCCATGCAGCAGTTTTTGATCGAAGCGACTTGGCTCATTCCCTGCTACGGGCTAGTCGGGGCCTTGGCCACCTTACCTTGGTCCATTGGTCTGGTGAAGCGATCGGGCTCTAGACCAGCGGCCTACATCAACATACTCGCTACTGTTATAGCGCTAATCCACGGATTCTTGGTGTTTACCAAGGTCTGGGGACAGCCTGAACAGGAGGTAATGCTCCATTGGTTCCAGGCGGCGGGGCTGGATCTGACCTTTGCCTTGAATATTTCCTCGACCACTGTGGGGGCCATGGAGTTGATCACTATGCTCAGCCTCTTGGCCCAGTGCTATGCCCTCGGGTACTTGGAAAAAGATTGGTCCCTCGCTAGATTCTTCGGTCTGATGGGGTTCTTTGAAGCGGCCATGGCGGGCTTGGTGATGAGTGACTCCTTATTTTTGACCTATGGTCTGCTGGAGGGGCTGACCCTTTCGACCTACCTGCTGGTGGGCTTCTGGTATGCCCAGCCGTTGGTCGTTACGGCTGCCCGCGATGCCTTCTTAACCAAACGGGTGGGGGATGTGCTGCTGCTGATGGGTCTTGTGGCCCTGGCCACCTTTGTCGGCAGTCTCAACTTCGAAGATATCTATAAGTGGGCCGAAGCCCCCCATCTTTCTCCCCTCGCGGCCAACCTATTGGGCCTTGCCCTCATCGCGGGACCCATCGGCAAATGCGCCCAGTTCCCCCTCAATCTCTGGCTCGACGAAGCCATGGAAGGCCCCAACCCCGCCTCGATTCTCCGAAACTCCGCCGTGGTTAGCTGCGGCGCCTACGTCTTGATCAAACTCCAACCCGTGATTGCCATGGCCTCTGTGGCCCAGGTGACCTTGCTAGTGATTGGATCGGTCACGGCGATCGGTGCAGCCTTAGTGGCGATCGCCCAAATCGACATCAAACGTGCCCTCTCCCACACCACTAGCTCGGCCCTGGGATTAGTGTTTGTCGCCGTGGGGCTGGGCTGGACCGATGTGGCCCTGATGATGCTGTTGACCCATGCGATCGCCAAGGCCCTGCTGTTTATGAGTGTTGGGGCAATTATTACGGCCACCACGACCCAGGACTTAACGGAAATGGGGGGCTTGGCCAAGCGGATGCCTGCGACGACGACGGCCTTTTTGGTCGGGAGTGCGGGGTCCATGGGTCTGCTGCCCCTGGGAACCTTTTGGTCCTTGAACCGTTCGGTGGTGGCCTTCTGGCAGGAGCCCTTCTTTATCGTGGTGGTGTTGCTGACCAATGGGTTGCTGGGCCTAGGATTTGTGCGGGTGTTCAGGCTGGTGTTTTGGGGCGAGGCCCAGGCGAAGACGCGGCGGGCGCCGGAGGTGGGCTGGACCATGGCGGTGCCGATGGTGGTGCTGACCATTCGACGCTGTTGATGCCTGTGGTGCTGACGCGCTTGGACCTGTTGCCCAGCCTGGGTCAAGTTAAACCCCTGGTGGTGCTTTTGGTGGTGGCTTCGGGGGCGATTGGTGTGGCGATCGGTGCTACGACCCCCCTGACCCGGATGTTGTCGCGGCCTTTGCAACCCCAACGGCGGTTTATGCAAGATTTGTTGGCCTATGACTTCTATGTCGATCGCTTCTATGAGCGAACCATTGTGCGTCTGGTGGGCCTGTTCTCCACCGCCGTCTACTGGTTCGATCGCTATGTGGTCGATGGCATTGTCAATGGGGTGGGCCTGGCCTCGATTATGGGCGGCGAGGCCCTGAAGTACAGTATTTCTGGGCGATCGCAGGGCTATATGCTGACGATTTTGCTAGGCATTGGCCTCCTGGGGGCTTTCTTGAGCTGGTCGAAGATGGGGTTTTGATGGTGGGCTGGGCTGGTGGTTTTTTAATATAGAGGTGTGACGTAATGCTAGGTCCTTTGGTTTGGTTGCCGATGGTTGGGGTGGGTCTGTTTTTTCTGCCGGGGTTGGATGGGCGGCGGCTGAGGCATGTGGCTTTGGCGATCGCGGGTCTGGGGTTTTTGTGGTCCCTGGTGGTGGCGCTGCAATTTAATGGCCAGACAGCGGCGTTGCAGTTTGTGCAAAACCTCGATTGGCTGGCGCCCCTGGGCTTGAATTATCGTCTGGGTGTCGATGGGCTGTCGATGCCCCTGGTGGTGATGACGGGTCTGTTGATGCTGGTGGCGATCTACTGTACGGAACCGGAGGTCGATCGGCCCCGCCTCTACTACATCATGGTGATGCTGATCTACACCGGGGTGATTGGGGCCTTCCTTTCCCAGAATTTGCTGCTGTTTTTCCTGTTCTACGAATTGGAACTGATTCCCCTCTATCTACTGATCGGCATTTGGGGTGGACCGAGACGAAACTACGCTGCAACGAAGTTTGTCATCTATACGGCGCTGTCGGGGGTGCTGATTCTGGCGGCCTTCCTCGGGGTGGTTTTGCTCGGGGGAGCTAGGTCCTTTGACTATGACGGCCAGATGGCTTCGGGTCTGTCCATGACGGCTCAGTTGGTCTTGCTCGGTGGCATTTTGATTGGGTTTGGCATCAAGGTGCCGCTCTTTCCCTTCCACACTTGGTTGCCCGATGCCCACGTTGAAGCTTCGACGCCTGTGTCTATTCTGCTGGCCGGGGTTTTGCTCAAACTTGGGACCTATGGTCTGCTGCGGTTTGGCCTAGGACTGTTTCCGGAGGCCTGGGCGGCGATCGCTCCCTTCCTGGCAAGCTGGGCCGTGGTGAGTGTGCTGTTTGGGACCTTTAGTGCGATCGCCCAGAAGGATATGAAGAAGATGGTGGCCTATAGCTCGATCGGCCATATGGGCTTTGTCCTCTTGGCGGCGGCGGCGGCGACGCCGATTTCCTACCTGGGCACGATTTTTCAGATGGTGGCCCATGGTTTGATTTCGGGGCTGCTGTTCGTGCTGGTTGGGGTGGTGTATAAAAAAACCAAGACGCGGGACATCGATACGCTCAAGGGGTTGCTGAACCCCGAGCGAGGTCTGCCCGTGATCGGCAGTCTGATGATTCTGGCGGTGATGGCCAGTGCCGGGATGCCGGGGATGATGGGCTTTATTTCGGAGTTTTTGATCTTCCGGGGGAGTTTTGAGCGGTTTCCGATTCAAACGCTGCTTTGTATGGTTGGCACGGGGCTGACGGCGGTTTACTTCCTGCTGCTGGTCAACAAAACCTTCTTTGGTCGCCTGCCCGAGGCCTTTACGAATCTGCCGGAGGTGCGTTGGTCCGAGCGGGCACCGGGCTTTGTGCTGGCGGTGTTGATTGTGATCTTCGGGTTGCAGCCCAACTGGATGGCGCGCTGGTCCGAGGCGACGGCGGTGGATGCGGTCAAGTCCGTGGCGCTGGTCAGACCTGCCATGGCGCAGCTACCGGGCGATCAAGTTTCAGTCTATTCAAACTAGGGATACAGCCATGGTTCTTGCCACCTCTCAAGATTTCCAAACCCCGGACAGCACTGTTACGTTTACCGCTGATCAATGGGTCGATCGCCTGATTTCCGGCCAGCCTCTCCTAACTGAAAACCCCCACAACGTCATGGAGGTGGTGGAGATTCTGGCGGCCTATGGCCGGGTGCTTGGTGACTATTCCAAAAACCTCCTCTACATCGCCAACCATCAGTTTCTCGTACTCTTTCCCATATTTAAGTACATGAACGGCGATCGATCGCCCCAAAAACTCCTACGCCACGGTCTCCACCAAAGAATCAACTACGAGTTTGCCGAATATTGCATGAAGGCGATGCTGTGGCATGGCGGCGGTGGAATGGATGCCTACCTGGATACACCGGAGTTTGTCGCTGGGGCGAGACGGGCGATCGAGGCCAAGATTGCGGGTAATCCGATCATGCAGGGGGTCGATCGGCTGTTTAGTGAGTTCCTGATCGAGCAGGTGCGGATGTCCTGCTACTACAGCAATCTGGGGCAGTTCTGGACGATCATGCACCGTTTGTTCATGGATTTGGAGCAGGCTTACCGGGACAAAAAAATCACCAAGATTATCGAGGTGGTCAACTTTGTCAAAGATGGCCTGGTGGCGAATGCGGCGGTGCCGATTACCTATAGCGTGACGATCAAGGGCGAAATCTACGATATTCTGCCAGCCTCCCAGGGCTTGACCTTCCTGGTGGATGCGGCGATTCCCTATGTGGAGGCCGTGTTTTTTCGATCGCTGCCGTTCATGGGGACGCTGTCCTACAATGCCCAGGCCAGGATGGTGCCCCAGGAGCAGGATAAGTTTGTCTATGGGGCGTTGTTTGCGGATCCATTACCTGCGGGGGGTGGGGGGATTCCGCCGACGCTGTTGACCCAGGATATGTTGCATTATCTGGGGGAGGATTTGCTGGCCTATTACCGGACCTTTGGCCGGGGTGAGCATGATCTGCGGGTGAAGATGGTGGTGAGTTTTCAGAAGTCGATGTTTTGTGTGACGAATGGGGCGATCTTTGGGTTGGCTCCGGCGGATCCAGAGGCGGCAAGGGCGCATTATCGGGCTTGGGTCGATCGACTGTTGACGGGGCGGTTGATGGATGTGCAGGATTAGTTGCTGCCTAAACGCACGATCGGCCAGATCAGTCTTTTCGTACTATACTAAGGTGTAGTTCAAAAGACCTGGTGACTCCTATGGCTTCCCGTTCAGAATTGCCCAAGACCCACCAAAAGGTCCTGGCTTTTATTAAGAGTTTTTCCGCAACCCAGGGATTTTCGCCCTCCTATAGTGATATTCAGAAGGCCCTGGATCTGTCCCGAGGGTCGGTGCAGAATAGTATTGCCTGGCTGAAGAAAAACGCCTATATTGCCGGGGCGGCGGGGAAGGCGAGGGCGATCGTTTTGTTAGAAGAGGAAACCCCTCGGCGGGGTATTCCGCTGCTGGGTGAGATTTCGGCGGGCTTTTTAAGTGAGCCGCTCCAGGATAACGAGATGCTGGATTTGAATCTCGATCCGCGTCAGCACTTTGCCCTGCGGGTTTCGGGGGACAGTATGGTGGGGGCGGGAATTCACAATGGGATGAAGGCGTTGTTTCAGCGGGTGCCGGATGGCTATGAGCCCAGTTCGGGTAAGATTGTGGCGGCTTGGGTTGAGGGGCTAGGTACGACTTTGAAGCGGTTCTATCGCGAAGGCCACAATGTGATTTTGGAGGCGGCGAATCCGGCCTATCCGCCCCAGGTGATTGATACGACTAAGACGCTGTTGCGGATCGATGGTGTGTGGTTTGGGACCCTGGCAGAGGGGGTTTAGTCAGGAGGGGTTTAGTCGGAAGGGGTTTAGTCGAAGGGGGTTTGGGTGAAAGGGGTTGAGGCCGTAACCGTGGATGGCCGAGACGCCCGCGAATGGAATTGCGGGCTATCTAAACGCCGTCCCTTCAGGACTCCGGAGTTTTGTGTTTAAGGGACGATCGGGAGTAAGACGCCGGGATGGCCGATCGCGTCTTCAGTCAGGTGCAATACCGGGAAGGTTTGGTGGAGTTGGACGACTGCGCCGATGACGGCGATCGCGGGGGCGGAAAAGCCTGTGGTTTCGACCTGGGTGACGATGGTGTCGAGTTGGCCGATTAGCTCCGCTTGCTCTGGGCGGGTGCCCCAGCGGACTAGGGCGATGGCGGTGGTGCCTGGGAGTCCGGCGGTTGTGAGGGCTTCGACGATTTGGGGGAGTTTGTGGATGCCCATGTAAATGACGATGGTTTCGGCTCCGAGGGCTATTTGCTGCCAGTTGACTTCGGGACGGTACTTGCCGATCGCCTCATGGCCTGTGACGAAGGTGACCGATGAGCTGTAGTTGCGGTGGGTGAGGGGGATGCCTGCGTAAGATGCGGCGGCGATCCCGGCGGTGATGCCGGGGACGACTTCGACGGTGATCCCGGCGGCGATCAGTTCTTCCATTTCTTCACCGCCCCGTCCAAAGATAAACGGATCCCCCCCCTTCAGCCGCACGACTAAGCTATGGCTCTGGGCTTTCTCGATCAGGAGCTGGGTGGTTTCGGTCTGGATCAGGGAGTGTTGGCCGCGACGTTTACCTGCGTGGATCTGTTCGGCGGCGGGGTTAATCATCGCCAGGACGCCTTCGCTGACTAGGGCGTCATAGATCACCACGTCGGCCTGCTCCAGCAAGGCTTTGCCCTTCAGCGTCATCAACCCTGGATCCCCTGGGCCTGCACCGATCAGGTACACCTTACTGGAGCGAGTAATGGGCGGCACAGGCAAATCGACAGGCGTAACTCCGGATTGCTCGATCGCAACTGTCATGGCTTCTCTCAGGGAATGGGCGCTCTTGAACCAGATTGAAGCGAGAGATGTTAAGCGCAGATTAATCAAATAATTCTAAGACAATTTCCCGAAACCCTGGCTGGCGATCGAGGGTATTTTCCAAAGTTAGGCTTACCTGCGGATAGATGTCGGCCAATCGGGCGACTTCGGCGGCGATCGCGTCAGTAATCCCGCCTTGGGTGAGGAAGAAGGGTTTGATGGCGATTGAGGTTGCACCCTGGTTGACGAGTTGGGCGATCGTGGTTTCTAACTTTGGCTCGACGGACCAGAAGCTGGGGGTGAGATCTAGGGCTTGGGCTAGACGCTCGATCAGCGCGTTGCCACCGGGTTTGCGACTGCCGTGGGAGAGCAGCAGGGTGTGCTGGTGCTGGGGTTTTAGCAAACCCTGGAGGCCGTCTAAGGTACCCAAGTAGGCGGTTTGGGTCAGGGGGAAGCTGCCTAACTTGGCCTGGGCGGCTTGGACCTGCAAGGGGATGTCCTCGGTCACATGGACTCCTGGGAGGAGAAACAGAGGTACTAAACGGAGTTCTGAAAAGCCCTGGGTTTGGGCCGTACGGGCTAGGGTGATCAACTGCTCAGACAATGGTTCGGGGGCGCATTCGAGCATGGCGTGACCCAGGAGGGGGCGATCGTCTGTGGTTAGATCGGTGATCAGTTGGGCGATCGCGGCGGCGGGTCTGGGGTCGCGGCTGCCGTGGGAGACGAAAACGTAGGCGGGGGTTCTCAGCATAATGACCGAATCTGTAGGGAATGCAGCAGAATTACTTAAGAAAAGGATGACCTGCTGGGATGGAGTCAGTAGAATTTAGAGTAAGTTATCAAACAACTAGAACCCATGGGCTATTTCTTTTCCGTTAAATTTTAAAAACGGGTTTTTAATAGAATGACCCACTGCGCGTTGATGCCTCGATCGAGCCGATTTACGGTTCAGGGCTAAGGCCAGTTTTCTAGGGGCGTGTGTAGATCTAATTCCAGTAGAGAACCTTGTAGTTATGACACAGTTTAATCCTTCCGATCCTAGAGCTAACCGTGATCTCGCCGCAGAAGGCATGGGTCGCCCTGGGATGCCGCCACGCCCCCAGGATGCTGCTGCCCCTCGTCCGATGCCAGCAGGGATTCCGGCCCGCACTTCAGCCTCGATGCCTCCGGTCGCGGCGCCACCCCCTCCACCCTCGGCCCGTCCGGCAGCGCCGCCGCCCCCACCGCCCCAGGCGACGGAACTGAATTCGATGCATACGATCGCAGAACCCGGCATCCAGGCAGCTCCAGCCAATGCGGCCAATACGATCGAGGCGTTGGTCCGGGCGGCCCACGCGAAGGGTGCATCGGATATTCACATTCGGGTGGGTGAGCCGACGCGCTTCCGGGTGCGGGGTCAGATGCTGAAGCAGAATGACCAGCATGTGGTGACGCAGCAGCTCTTCGATCTCTTCTTGAAGGAGATGCTGACGGAGGAGCAGGTCAAGCGCTTCAATCGCGAGCAGGAATTGGATACGGCGATCTTCTATCCGGGATTCCTACGCTGCCGGGTCAACTGTTTTGATAGTTTGACGGGCGGGGCGATCGTGCTCCGTTTGATTCCTTTGGATGTGCCGACGGTGGATGGTCTGGGTCTGCCCCAGGTGCTGAAGCATTTGATGGGTCGTCCCCAGGGTTTGATTCTGGTCACCGGGCCGACGGGTTCTGGTAAATCGACTTCGATTGCGGCGATGATTCGTCACTTGAATGAGGTGGATTCGCGGCATATTGTGACGATCGAGGACCCAATTGAATATGTCCATACTTCGATCAACTGTCTGGTCAGTCAGCGGGAGGTCGGGCTCCATACCCAGGAGTTTGAACATGCGCTGCGGGCGGTCTTGCGTGAGGATCCCGATGTGATTCTGATTGGTGAGATGCGCGATCGTCTGTCGGTGGATACGGCCCTGAAGGCGGCCCAGACGGGTCACTTGGTGTTGGGTACGTTGCACACGAAGAGTGCGATTGGTACTTTGAATCGTCTGCTGAATATCTATAACCCGGAGGAGATGGCTTCGATGCGGGTGCAGATTACGGAGTCGCTGATTTCGGTGATTTCGCAGCAGCTTTTGCCGACGACGGATGGGCGACGGACGGCGGTCCATGAGATTTTGATTAATACGCCAGCGATGTCGGACTATCTGCTGAAGGGTGAGGAGACGGAGGCCTTCCAGTTGATGGAGACGGATACCAATGAGGGGATGCAGGTGATGAACCAGGCGCTCTGTGATTTGGTGTTGTTGGGGCGGATTAGTCCGGATGATGCGGTGAAGGCGAGTCCTGATGCGGGGGATCTGCGTCGGCGGGTGCGGAATGAAGGGTTTGATCCGGGTCGTTCTTCGAATCGCGAGTTCGAGGGTGTGCAGGGCGGACGCGATTATTATCCGACCTAGGGTTTTGGTTTTGTGTTGATTTGAATTTACCTGGGGGGTTTGCGATCGGCAAATTTCCTGGGTATTTTTTGTGGTGGGTCTGTGAACTGGGCCTTAAGGGAAATACCGATAAAATTCACGGCGGTGTAAGACACGAATTATTTCAACTGCATCGCCAGAAACTTCGATGCCAATTCGATAATCACCTATCCGAATTCGATAACGGTTTGAGTAACCTTTGAGTGCTTTGACATTAGGAACGTCCTGTAAGGTTTCAGTCTCAGGGAGTTCTGTGAAAGTTAGTTCGTAGACTCTGGCATAGACTTCAGTTCCTCGCAGATGTTTGAGGTCTTTCAGGAAAGATTGCCGATATTCAATCTCCAAAGCGTTACTCCTCTAGATAGGCCAAGGCTTCGGCGCGAGTGAGTAGCGGGGTCTGTTTACCTGCGTCGATCGCGCGATTGAGGCAATAGTCTTCGAGCGCTTCACTAATAGCGGATGGAGAGGAATCCTCTTGGGGGAGGAGTTGTCGCCAAAGGGCGATCGGGATGACGACTGCTGTGGGGGTTCCGGTGCTATCGGTGAGATATTCTAGTTCTTGCATGGGATTGGTGGTGGAGTTGGGCTAGGTTACTAGAACCAATGATTGGCTCCAGTATAGCGAAGGTTGGGGACGATCGGGAGAGGTAGCGATCGCCCACTCCAAAGACTCCTTGGACGATCGCAAACTCTCGAAGGGACGATCGCAAAGCTGATGAAATTGAGGGGGCGATCGCCCAAATCTCAGATTGACTCTGGGAAGAGCGATCGTTGGGTAAGAGAACTCGATCATCCAATGGAAGTAAGTTTAGTGAGGGCAAATTAGAGTCCTTGACAGTCAAAAAGCCGTTGGTAGAATAGAATCAATCAATTAGTAGCTCCTAAAAACTGAGATGATAGATAAAGTTGCAATATTTCTAGATGTTGAGAATCTATCAGGCTGGTTAAAAGCTGATGGTGGGGAAATGCTATTAGAGCGCGCTAGTGAGCTAGGGCGTGTTGTAGTGCGTCGAGCCTATGGCAATTTTAGTAATCAATCAGTGAGTACCCGCCAAGCAGAACTCAATTTGCTGGGGTTTGAGTTTGTCCACGTTTATCACTCTGTGAAACTCGATGTTCAAGTTTTTAGGCGACGGCCCTATGAGCTAGACTAGGAGTGGGTTCCAGACGACCTAGGTTCCTCCCACTCATATGCTTGCCCGAGGGCTTCAAGGTAAAGAATTCTTGGACGAGTG
>JAAUSA010000144.1 GCA_012031975.1 Alkalinema sp. RU_4_3
GCCCCCAAGCTCCAGCCCCTGCCCACGAAAGGCAGCCCCGTTGCGACGAAACCCGCAGAACCCAAGGTCACCATCAATCCCCCGGCCAAGCCTCCCGTCGTCGCCCAGGCCCCTAAACCTGTGGAAAAGCCCCCGGAGAAGCCTGTGGAAAACCCTGTGGAAAACCCGTGGAAAAGCCCAAGGCCGAGAAGCCTGCGGAGAAACCACCCGAAAAACCCAAGGAACCCGAGGCAATCAAGGTCAAAATCACCAGTCAGCCCTACGATCGCTACATGCAAGCGGGCTATGCCGCCAGCCGTGAGAAAGCCTACAGCAAAGCGCTCGTCTTCTTCCGCCGTGCCCTCGACGATCATCCAGGGGACAGCTACGCCACCAAAGCGATCGCCAACATCGAACCCCTCGCCGCCAAAGAAACCACAACCCCACCGAAGCAATAAATACCCATGAAACGCTTTATCGCGCCCCTAGTGCTGCTCAGCAGCGCCCTTGCCCTGCCTGCCCAAGCCGTCGAATGGACCCAGATTACTGAAAATTCCGTCGGGGATAAGTTCTTTATCGACACCAGTTCGATCCGGGCCAAGGGCGATCAGGTTTCCTTTTGGCACTATCGCCAATTTATCGAACCCAACAATGCCCTCCTGGACGAACAGGTCGCCCCCCCCGTCCATGGCACCGTCATCCGCCTATCCGCCAACTGCAAAACCAAGACTGCCCGGATCTATCGATTGAACGCCTATGACAAGGCCCGCAAATTGATCCAGCGGTTTGACTATGGTGCGACGGGTCAGCCCATGGCGATCAAATCTGGCAGCAGTGCCTTTACGGTCCTGGACTATGCTTGCAGCTACAAGCCAGACAAGGCCACGGAGCCCAAGACGGCTGAGGAAGGCGATGGTGCTGAGGGCAAACCCACCGCCCCGAAAAGATAAGAGCTGGGGCATTTGGGGCACGATCAAAGAGAATGAATAAGCCATTTCCCCCGATGCCCCATGGCCCGCAATAAAAAATCCCCGGCCCCCAAGGGCAAAAAGTCCCCCGGTAAAACGGCTAGCCCCCCGGCCCCGGCGGCCCTGTCCCTTAAGGAACAGGCGGCGATCGATCGCAAAAAGCCCAGGCTCGCAAAGCCTTTATGTCCTACTTTGGGGCCGTGGCTGGCATTTCCCTGGTTGCCTCGATGATGGTGGCGATCGTCGGGGGTGTCAAAGGTGCGGTGGGGTCTTTTGTAGCGATCGCTTCGCTGCTGCTGGCCTTTAAGTATCCCTGGCAGTCCTTGTACGCCTTTATTATCTATCTGCCGTTTAGCGGCACCATCACCTATGTGATCGGGGCGGGCAGTAATCCTCTGATGCAGTTGGCCAAGGATGCCTTTTATATCCCGGCGCTGATCGGGGTGATTCAGTATTGCAAGCGACGCAAGATTGAGTGGTTTGTCCCGAAGGCGTTGAAGCCGCCTGTGATGATGTTACTGGGTTACTGTGGGTTGGTGCTTTTGTTTATCAATGGGGGGCAGCAGTTGGCGCCGACGGGGTCGGAGAAGCCTTTTTTGATGGGGATTTTGGGGCTGAAGGTGTTCATGGGCTATATTCCGCTGATTCCCTGTACCTATTATTTGCTGCGCACCAAGGATGAGTTTTTCCGGATGATGCGGCTGATGACGGTGCTGATTTTGATCTGCTGCGGACTGGGGCTGGTGCAGTATATGTTCCTGAAGACGGGGCGATGTCAGGGGACTGTGGGGGAAGGGGCGGAGCTGTTTAAGGCGTCGCTGGAGTCGAGGTGTCTGGTGGGCGGATCGCTGCTGTTTAACGAGGAGCAGGGGGTGATTCGGCTGCCGGGTACGTTTGTGGCGCCTTGGCAGTGGGGTTGGTTTTTGATTTCGAGTGCGTTTTTTACCTTTGCGACGGCTTTTAGCGATCGCACCTGGTATTGGCGGCTGGTGGGGTTGTTTGGCATGCTGATGACGATGGTGATGGCGGTGCTGTCGGGGCAGCGGATTGCGCTGGCATTGGTGCCGATTTGCTATGGTATTTTGCTGATTACGACGGGGCAGTTGGTGAATTTGACGCGGTTTTTGCCCATCTTGATTTTGTTGGGGCTATTTATTGTGGGGGCGTTGGCCAGCTATCCGGAGGTGGTGCAGGAGCGGGTGGATAGTTTTGCGTCGCGCTGGGAGGCTTCTCCTCCGACGGAGTTTATTGCGGATCAGTTTAGTTTTGTGCAGGATCTGTCGGGGCTGCTGGGGAAGGGCTTGGGCCGGGCGACGAATTCGGCGCGGGCGATGGGGGATGTGAAGCTGATTGAGACCTATTTCCCGAAGGTGATGTTTGAAATTGGGCCGTTGGGTTTGTTGCTGTTTTTGGGGCTTGTGACCACTCTAACGATAATCACGTTTAAGGCGTTCCGCCGGGTCAAGGATAAAAACCTCCGGGGCATGGGGGCGGCGCTCTGGACCTACGTGTTGCTGATTAGCTACAACACCTACTACTATCCCTTGGATGTGGATCCGGTGGCGGTCTATTACTGGTTTGCTGCCGGGATGATTTTGAAGCTGCCGGAACTCGATCGCGAGGTGGATGAGACGGCGGTTCTCGATCCTCCTAAGAAAAAACGTCGTCGAGGCCCCCTAGCCCCCAAGTTTGGGGGGACCGAACCACAGGACTCTACCGAAGAAAATCGCTAATCTCTTTCTCAACTTTGTCCCCAATTCTTTTTATGGCTATGACTGAACCTCTTCTGATTTCTGTGATTATTCCGACCTATGGCCGTGAGCAGGCGCTTGTGGATAGCATTCGGGATGTGCTGAAGCAGGACTATGCCCGGTTTGAGGTGATTGTGGTGGACCAGACGCCGGAGCATGAGCCGGAGGTTCAGGCTTATTTGGATGAACAGATCGCTGCGGGGACGATCGCCTTTTACAAGCTCGATTGGGCGAGTCTGCCGGGGGCGAGGAACTATGCGGTGCGGCGGGCGAAGGGCGATGTGATGTTGTTTATTGATGATGATGTGGAGTTGCCGGAGGGGTTTCTCACGAATCATGCGAAGAATTATGCAAGGCCGGAGGTGGGGGCTGTGGCGGGGCGGGTACTCGATCGCATGAAGCTAGCCGATCACGCCCAGGATTTGCTGATTCAGGATTTGCCCCCGGAGGCGATGGACCCTGGGATTGCTTGGTATCACATTAATTTGGTGCATACGATTAAGCCGCAGCGGGTGCTGAGTGCGCGCGGGTGCAATATGTCTTTCCGCAGGGAGGTGTTTTATACGCACCAGTTGTGGTTTGATGAGCGGTTCCAGGGGAGTGCGGTGCGGGAGGAGTCGGATTTTTGTCTAAGGCTGCGGCAGACGGGGCTGATGATTTGGTATGACCCGACGGCGGTGCTGGTGCATATTGGGGAGGAGACGGGCGGCTGCCATGATGTGAGTACGCGATCGCTCCAATACCAAATTACGTTCTACCGCAATCATTTCTTGATGGGGTTGAATAATCTGACGCTGTGGCAATGTTTGCGGTTTTTCACGAAGCTGTTTGATTGCCATGTGTTGGGGCATCCGCCTTGCTATAAGGAGAAGTCGTGGGTGTTGGTGTTGACGCGGGGGTTTTTCTATTTTCTGGCGTTGGGGGTGCGATCGCTGTGCGGTTGAAGGGGCTGTGGGATGATGGGCAGGTGTATAGTCAGCGCGATCGGGCGATCGGGTTTTAGAAGGGGCGATTGGGGTTTAGAAGGGGCGATTTAGAGGTGGGTTTGCTAGGATGATAGGGGATTGTGGAATATTTTGTTCTGGAGGTTGATTTATGAGATCTAATGAACCAACAACTGAGGCAGAATCCCTTGGAGAATCCCCGGATATCGGCCAGTGGATGGAGCAGAATCTTCCTAGTGCTGAATCGGCAGAGGGCAGAGCAGTGATCCGATTAGCACAGTCTTCTCCGCCACCATTGACTGATTCGGCGGCGGAATGGGCGGCTTGGGAGCGCGAGTGTGGATTGATTACCTACGGCGGGGTGGGTCGTGATATTGATGCGTTGGCTTTGAAGGAGCGATTGAGAAAGCATGGGTTCCAAGTCTAGGTATTTGATTAAGGTCAGACCTCAGGTGGAATCGATCGATTTACCCCAGTTGCCTGAGCTGATTGGGATATGTATGCTGATCTGCGGGAGGTTTTGGAGCTAGATCCCCATGATTGCTTGGGGCTACCTAGTCATGGGTTGCATGGGTTGCTGACGGGTTGTCGATCGATCGAGATTTCTCTGAATGAATATCGCTTGGTCTACAAAATCCATGAGAAGCCTTATCCTAGACGGGTTGAAATCCTTAGTTTTGCAGAACATGATCTTGCTTATGAGCTAGCGACTGAACGTGCTGGGAAGAAAAAAGGCAGGAAAATTTAGGGCGATGATTCTCTTACAATAGAAGTTGAATGCCTCTTCAGGAGACTACATACCATGATTGCCGCCCGCAAGTTGTCTCGATTTACCCCGCAGGAATACTTCGACTGGGAAGCCCAGCAGCTTGAACGGCATGAGTATTTTGATGGGGAGGTCTATGCGATGGCGGGTGGGACGATGGCCCATGCGGACATTGCGTTGAATATTGCGACTACTGCCAAAGGGCATTTGGCGGGGCGCTGTAAGGTTCGCAATTCGGATGCAAAGGTTGGCATCACGGAAAATGGGCCGTTTACTTATCCTGATGTGAGTGTGAGCTGTGATGATCGCGATCGATCGGCCCAAAATTTCATCCAATCACCCTGTCTGATTGTTGAGGTGCTGTCGCCGACGACGGAGGCCTATGATCGAGGGGGCAAGTTCACGCTGTATCGCCGTTTGGCTAGTCTTCAGGAATATGTTTTGGTGGGTTCCGAAAGCCAATCTGTTGAGGTGTTCCGTCGGATGGCTTCGGGTAACTGGGAGTTTATGGCCTATGGGGAGGGGGAGGAAGTTACTTTGAGCAGTATTGATTTGACGGTGGCGATCGGGGTGTTTTATGAGGATGTGGTTTTGGATGGGGGGAGGTAGGGGGCGAGCGTACGCCCTTTACGTATGTTTTGAGTGATTTAAATCACTTACGCCTGCAAGGTAGACTGGTATGCTGATTTTCGCTCAGGAATGAAGTTTTTGAGCTGTATTTAGTGGATCTTCCTTTTTTAATTAGAAAAATTTTATATCGGTCTAGATGGCGGAAAGGTTTTCGCCGGGGTACTGTTCTAGGCTGGGTTAATGGTTATGGGAGATGACTTATGACGACTTCGGGCAGGCAGTTAGAGCGCCTATTGAAGATTGATGAGTTTTTGCGATCGGGTCTGCGGCAGACGGCTAGCACTATGGGAGCAATGCTGGAGATGTCTGAGCGGACAGTGCGGGAGGATATTGCGTTTATGCGCGATCGCTTTGGGGCTCCGATTGAGAGTACGAAGGCGAGAGGGTATTTTTATACTGATTTGGATTGGCGGTTGCCGACGGTGCCGTTGACGCAGGGGGAGTTGTTTGCGTTGATGCTAGGGGCGAGGATGCTGGATGCCTATGCGGGGTCTGTGTATCGGGATGAGTTGAAGAGTGCGATCGGGCGGTTGGCGGAGCGGTTGCCTGTGCCGATGGCGGTGGATTTGCAGCAGTTGGCGCAGGAGAATGTGCTGTTTCGGGTGGGGGCGGAGTTGGATTTAGATCCGGAGGTGTGGCATCGCCTGGAGGGGGCGGCGCAGGCACAGTTGCGGGTGTGGATGCGTTATGGGACGCCGGGGAAGGAGGTTTCGGAGCGGGAGTTTGATCCGTATGTGTTGCATATTTCGCGTAATAATCCCTATGTGACGGGCTGGTGTCATGTGCGGCAGATGGTGCGGGATTTTCGGGTCGATCGGGTGCGGGAGCTGCGGGTGTTGAAGGAACGGTTTGAGATTGATCCGGGGTTCGATCGGCGATCGCATTTTTCGCGGGCGTTTCAGCATGAGGTGGGTGGGGAGCCGAGGCTGGTAGAGATTTGGTTTGATGCGGCGACGGCTCCTTATATTGTGGAGCGTCGATGGCATGAGTCGCAGCGGTTCGATCGGCATGGGGATGGGTCGGTGACGTTGCGGATGGAGGTGCCGGGGATGGCGGAGGTGAAGCGGTGGGTGTTGTATTACGGGGCGGGGGCGAGGGTGTTGGGGCCGCCGGAGCTGGTGGAGATGATGCGGGCAGAGGTGCGGGGAATGGGTCAGTTTTATCAGGAGAAAGAGAAATGAACTTTCTAGAGATTCAATTCGGGATTGGTGGCACAGCGAAGACTTTACCTGCTGACCATGGCTATGCGCTATATTCGGCGATCAAGAAGGCTTTGCAGCAGGTGGAGACGTTGCCGCAGGATATGCCGGAGGATGTGAAGCTCTGTAGTGTGCCGGGGATTCCGATCGAGAAGGGAAAAATCCATTTGCATAAGAAGTCCCGAGTTCGGTTGCGTTGCCCAGCGGATCAGGTTCAAACTTGGTATCGGCGGTTGCAGAATCAGGAACTCAGTATTCAGGGGCATAAAATTCGGCTGGTCAAGCCTCGGCTGATGTTGCCGGAGGCTTCGGAGGCGTTGAAGGCGCGGATGGTGACTTTTAAGTTGGAGAAGATCGATCATCCTGAGTTGCCACGCTATTTCCTGGAGTCTTGCCAAAAGGGTTTGGATCGCCTGGAAATCAAGGGTAATGCTGTATTTATTCCGAGTGATGCGGATGGAAATCTTGCCCGTCGGACTTTGCAGGTAAGGGATAAGAAGATTGTGGGGTTTAGTGTGGCGATCGAGGGTTTGAGTGAGGCTGATTCTTTGAAGCTGCAATGGCATGGCTTGGGTGGGCGACAGCATTTTGGCTGTGGCTGGTTTTATCCGGTGAAGGAGGAAGATGCTGATGAAATCTAAGCCTATACCGATCTTGAAACCCGATATTTTACTGGCGAAGTCTTCTATGCCAGGGATGCCGGATTGGAAAGGGAGTTGTCACTTTGTCGGTCATACGGCTGCTGTTGTGCAGTCAGTGACAATTTTGGTGGATACATTACAGGATTTCTTGATTCCACAATTTGGGTTGTCCTGTAGCTTTGAGGAATTACGGGCTACGGCACGATTAGCGGCCTATCTCCATGATTGGGGTAAGGCGAATAGTCACTTTCAGATGGTGGTGCGGAATGATCTGAAATCCTTGGAACCGCAGTATCGGCGCAATCCCATGGAGCATCCCCAGATGATTAGGCATGAGGTGGCTTCAGCTCTACTAGCTTGGGATTTCCGGGAGTGGCTTCAGCTATGCCCGAATGCAGACTTTATGACGGCACTGGCGGCGGCTGGTGGGCATCATCTCAAGTTGGGGGGCAAGCAAGGTAAAGACACCAGTGAGTTTGGGGATTTTCGGGATGGTTCGGGAGAAACGGATATCTATTGGTATATTGCCCATCCTTATTTTCGGCGGTTGATTCGCTATGGAATAAGGACCTTGGGATTACCTCCACTCCAGGTATCTGGGTTGAAATCTCGTTGGGATATCCAAATGGTGAAGGATAAGCGTAGCAATATGCTTGAAGTCTTTGCTGATTGGAAAGCGGATGAGGCCCTATTAGCGGTAGTCAAGGCACTATTAATTCCAGGGGATTCGATCGGTTCGGCTTCGGCTCAATCAAAGGAGAATCTTCAGGAATGGATGGTGAAGGAACTAGAGCAACGGCTGACGATCGCTGATCTTCAAAATGTGATTGACGCACGGCGTGGCACGAATGAATTGCGTCAGTTCCAGATCGATCTGGGCAACTCGCCCAAACGGGTGACCTTGGCAAGGGCTGGCTGTGGCACGGGTAAAACCTTAGGAGCTTACAACTGGGCGAAAACCTATGCTGTGGGCCGTAAGCTGTTCTTCTGCTATCCCACAACAGGAACCAGTACTGAGGGGTTTCTGGATTATGTGCAGGATGAGGTGGAATCTGTGTTGCTCCATTCTCGTGCAGCGGTCGATCTAGAGATGGCCACGACTGGTGAAGAGGGTGACAACGGTGAAGAGTTAGTCATTGATGATGAAACGGGGAAACTCATCACGATACATACCAATGAAATGGGGCAAAAGCTAGATTCCTTTAAATCTTGGGGTCCAAAGGTGAGTGTTTGCACTGTGGATACCGTCTTGGGCTTGCTTCAGTGCAATCGTCGTCCCCTGTATTGTTTTCCGGCGATCGCCCAAGCAGCCTTTGTCTTTGATGAGGTTCACTGCTATGACGATGCCTTGTTTGGGGCTTTGCTTCGGTTTCTAAAGCTGGTCAAAGCACCTGTCTTGCTGATGTCAGCATCTTTCTTACCTTGGCAAATCCAAGCGATCGAGGAGGCTGTTGGTGAGCAGGTCGAGATCATTCAAGGTCCAAAGGAACTGGAGGAACAGCCCCGCTATCGGTTCCACCAGGTTGAGAAGCCAGATTGGGAGAGGGTTGAGCAGGAGATGGCTGACGGTGGCAAAGTGCTCTGGGTGTGTAATCAGGTGAATGTAGCGATCGCAGTCTACCAGGAGGCTAAACGGCGGGGGCTTAATGCGGTGCTCTATCACAGTCGCTTCCGCTATGAGGATCGGGTGGAGCATCATCGGGCTGTGGTCAATGGATTTAAGCCAGGGGGACCACCGATTCTGGCGATCGCGACTCAGGTGGCAGAGATGTCGCTGGATTTGTCGGCGACGCTGCTGGTGACGCAGATTGCCGATCCGGCGGGGTTGATTCAGCGGTTGGGGCGGCTCAACCGAAAGTACTGTGGTCATGCGCTGGATGCGATTCTTTATCCGCCGGAGAGTCGTTATCCCTATGAGGCGGAGGATCTCAAGCAGGGTCAACGCTTGATTCAAGCCCATAGTGGCGAGGTGAACCAAGCGGAGCTTGCGGCTTGGTTGGAGCAGTCCAGTGAGCAGGGTAAGCCGAAGACGAAGATGGTACTGCTAGATGGGAAGTGGCGAACCTATCCGGCTGCTTTGCGGGAAGCGGGTTATACCGTGACAGCACTGTTAGAGGCTGATAAGGATAACTGGTCAAAGGCTAAGACGAGCGATCTGGCTCGGTATGCTGTACCGCTAACGGCCAAAAAAACGACACATTGGGCTCGGCATAAGAAAGGCTATCCGATCGCACCGGAGAAGGAGTGGGGGTATTCAGCAGATTCAGGCGCATATGAAGTCAACGGAGGTAAGAAGCTATGATGGTTATGTGCTTATCATTGATGCCGAAAGGCGTTGGGCACAGGCAACCTTCTCTCTGTCCATTGAAGCCTGCAAAGGCATTACAAACCACTGATGCCGTAAGGCGATGGGAACTTATCAGAGTTAAGGTTGCCTCATCAAAATTTTTTGAGCTATACTCATGGAGTACTGAAAACGTCACTCCTGGATATGGTTTATGGCTGAGATCCAAATGTTACGCGACGAGGTCTGTTGTTTGGGGCAAGAAGCTTTTGCCGCTGGACTTAAGGATGAATCTTTCTGGTATCGCCTCGATTGTCTGGAGCTTAAAGCGCAAGACCTTGCTTGGATGGAGTTGGACTATCAAGCGTTGCAACACCGAGTTGAGCGTTTTCTTTTCTTCGGAGATCCGCTCGAATAGTCTTTTACTAAATCTTACTAGCCTAAAAATAGATGATCTGTACTATCTCTTTGAAGGTATGGGTGATTTGTACGGAGTAGGTTCTCCTGGATCAATGTTGGAGGAGTGGTATGACTAAGCTAGATTTATCAATTTTCGATCCAAATACCTTGTTGCCTCATCGGGCAGGCATCGCAGGTTTAGCACTGGCTCTGTCTGTGCTTGATCGCAAAGATGCTCCATTGAGTTGGGAGGTGACAGAGGATTCAGTGAAGTTAGCTTGGGAAGGGTGCGATCGCGATGTCGTCAAATGGCTTTTGGATAGCACCTATCAGGTCACTGACGGCTATCTGAATGTTCCTGCTCTTAATTTAGATGATCAAGGAGGCTACACATTCACAGAGGGTGTCCTATCAACCTTTCTACAACATAGTAAACAGCGTGCTCGGGATGCAACTGGTATCGCTAAAGCCTTTACCATTGATGAAGGTCAGCCTGAGATCAAAGTTGAATTTCGACCTCTATTGAGCTGCTATTACACAGGTGATCTGAAGGAAGCCTTCAATACTAAAGGGGGATTCAAGAAAGAGATTTCACTCAAGGGGCATCATCTACCTGGCTTGGTTGAGTGCTTTGCGAACGGTGCTTATCAGGAGTCGCCAGAAGGCTATCTCTCTCTACTGTTCCTGCCCTTAGCCTGTGGATACTATAGATTGCCGAATTTTCGATCGGCAGTCGCAATTCCTGAAGTGGCAAACCTCATACAGTGGGTCGATCGCAGACAGGAATTTGCAGGACGGACCTATCGTAATTTCCGAAGTAGTAGCGCAGGTGAATCAGCCCTGAGTTTCCTACTGCAGGAAAAGTTGCTGGAGGACTCCAAGCTAGAGCGAGTTAATTACTGTGAGGTCTATCAACTCGGCAAACAAACCTGGGATGCAAACCAGTCCTATCTCAAGCAGGCTGTCTATCGTGTAGAGGTGAAGGAGCAGGATCTTGAACTCTATTACATGGCATCACAACTCTTCCCAGTCAAGGTTAGACAAACTGATAAAGGGGAAAGCTGGCTGGCAATTTCTAAGATTCTGCCTTGGCTCTGCGACAACCTGGTTGTGGGTAAGTCCTGGTATGCAGGGTTTTTGAATTTCACAAACGTAATGACATCTATGAACGCGGAGGATTAGTCAAAATGACGGAAGTATTGGAAGACAAGGAAAAGATTTTATTTGAAACGGTACAAGGTGCATTCAGTAACTATTTGCGAGGTCAGCATGTCCAAGCTGGAAAACAAGGGCGAAAACTCGATTACGGGCAAGTTACAGATAAAGTGATTTATCGAATGCAGCGACCCAGTACGCAAAAAGAGTTTGCCAAGGCGTTGGTTGATTTTCTTAGCCAGTTTCGCAGTAAGGCTTCTCGTGGCGTGGGACTGGATATTTATCACTGGTTACATGGCGATAACTGGCAGCAGGCAAGGGATTTGACACTGTTAGCGATCGCAACCTATACCAGCAAAAAAGGCGATGCGCTGGATGGTCAAGAGGTGTCGATCGAATCTTCGGTTGATGCTGAGGAAGAAGAAGTCAGTCTGAATGTTGCTTAATTTTGTAATCAATCAAGGAGCTAAAATCATGTCTAAGCATTTATTTGTCACTGTTGTTACGCCTACTGCTGTTGCTGCGAATAACCGAGGTGAAGGCGATGGTAGTACATTATCTACATTGCAAAAAATCACCCGTGGTAGTGATCAGTATACAACTGTGAGTGCAGAAGCCATTCGTTGGGGACTACGTGAGTATTTTCAAAACACTGATGAGAAGGCAACTAATCGAACCTTCAACCCAGATACAGACAAGTACACGCTGAAGAATGAGCGGTTTAGCGCCAAGGAATTTATTGATGATGATCTCTTTGGCTACATGGATGCCAAGAAAGGCAAAGATAACGAAGATGCCACGACCAAGCGCCGTGGGGCCTTAGAAGTCAGTCGAGCGATTAGCCTTGATCCCTACTATGGTGATGTGGCATTCGGTTCTAAAGGTGGTGAAAGAGGTAAGACTTCAATTCATAGTACTGAAGTTCACTGCACGGCCTATCAGTACACGGTGGCTTTGACTCCTGAGAGCCTGAAAGATCCGAAACGTGCTGTTCTTGCCCTAGAGTCAATCTCAGCCGTACGCCACGTTGGCGGCAACCATTCTCGATTCCTGTACGATTTCCGTCCTGAGTCGATCGCAATCCGCATCACAGAAGATCCCAGCCCCTGGATTATGGACTGCTTCAAACGCATGGGTGATGGTGTCGGCTGTAGTCGGTTGGTTCGTTAGTAGAAGTCGGCGATATCAAAGCTGATGAGCTGATTGTGGCAGGTGAGATCGTTGATACGCCTTATGGTAAGCAGCTTGAGAAACTAGGCGTAAAGGTTTGCCGAGGTGTGAAAGAAGCGATCGCCCTAGCCAAGGAATCCCTCAAAGTAGGAGCAAAAGCCTAATGCAGCTATATCTAGAATGTCCCTGCACTAGCTTTCCCAGAAGCTTTGCACGGGATTTCAAAGAAACCTATCGCTATCCGCCGCCCTCCACTGTTTACGGGATGCTGCTTTCCCTTGTGGGGGAAGTGAATATGATGGATCATCTGGGTGTGAAAATCGCGATCGGGATTATTGGTGAACCACCACCGATTTCTCGAATTGTGAGGAAACAGCGTCATCATAAATTCAGCATCAAAAATTTAGGCACTTATCCAAGCAGCCAGTTTTCCAAGCCCAATCACCATGAGCTACTCACCGATTTACGGTTTGTTGTGCAGATTGATTCGAGTGAGGAAGGTGCCACGGTGAAGCTAGCCGATCGAATTGCGATCGCCCTCTCAACCCCCGAGCAAATCTCACGGTTTGGTGGATTGAGTATTGGTGAATCTTGGGCGATGCTGAATGGTGTGCGGACCTATCGTGAAGATGATGGTGCCGTCCGTTGGTTAACCCAGGATAAGCGTGGGTTGATCGGTCTGCCGATTTGGATCGATCGCACCACAACCCAAGGAACCTTCGCCCGGTTTACTTTAGCTGATGTCTTCACTGATGACTGCTGGGTTTCTATCAAAGCTCCAGAGCCACCACAGAAGCCTGCTAAAGTGAAAGCCAGTCGTAAGACAAAGGAATGACAGATTGGAGAAGCGATCGCCTACTTTTCTTCGATCGCTTCCCCTTTCAAAATCCCAACGATCGTCCGCGTCACAAACTCTAACGCTTGGGGCACAGGATGTAGCGGCAAATACTCCACAATGTGATGCGCAGCCCGATCGTACGATCCAAACCGCCAAATCTCCCCGGTTGAGACAGCTCCATACAAAATCGGACTTTCACTTTCCACCCAGCGATCGAGCGCGATCATCTCCACTGCAAGCTGCGTAAAACCCTTAGTCAAATCCGACTGTTTTGCCTCGATGATCAGCAGGCTACTTGGACTCGGGATATAGTAATCCAGCGATCCCTTTAACCAGCTACTCACATTGACCGCATACTCAATATTGATCGGATAATTAAATCGATCGCAAATCTGGTCAATCAATGGGAAAATTAACGCTTCCCGTCTTGCTTGCTCTGCCGTAGTATTCACCCGTTTGAGCCGTCGCCGCATACCATCAGCTAGGGTGTCTAACCAATCTAGATCACCTTGATAGAAGGGTAGATTATCGCGATCGCTCCGTTCGATCGTGCAACCTAGGTCAGCTAAAATTTCTTCAGGCAAATAGGGTAAATCAAAATATTCATCAAAGGTATAGGATTTATCGGGGTTTAGAACCTTGGGCATGGTTATTGTTTGGTCTAAAGTAACTACTCAGGTTGAGCAAGAAGGGGAATAGACTGACCCGAGAACAAGGCAACGAGTGCTTCCACAACTGAATGACCCTGTTTACGCAAAGTGGAAAAATAGCCACGAATGCGACAGAAGACCTG
>JAAUSA010000145.1 GCA_012031975.1 Alkalinema sp. RU_4_3
AAGCTGGGCCGCCATGAAGGGTTTGAGGGAGCGAGGGACGGCGATCGACAGCATCCCCACCCCACTCGCCCTGGCACCGAGTCCGGCCAGACTGCGGCAGCCGGGTAGCGATCAGAGCCCACGACCAGCAGCAGATGGCCCTGTTCGTACTTGTGGGTGGTGGGTGGTTTCGGCAAGGGCAGGGTTTCGGTGATCCAGTTGGGGGTGACGCGCTGGAGGGTTTCGGGATCCGGTGGGGAGATGCCGATGTCGATCAGTTCGACTTGGCCCACCCAGGGCAGGGCATCCTCCTGGAGCAGCCCGAGTTTCCAGAGGCCCAGGCAGAGAGTCGTCTTGGCCCTGATCGCCGCTCCCCAGGGTTTGCCCGTGTTGCCATCGAGACCCGAGGGTAAATCTAGAGCCACCACGGGCTTGTCCCATTGGTTGACCTGCTCGATCAGCGCCTGGGCCTGGGCCGACAACGCCCGCGACAGGCCAAACCCAAACAATCCATCAATCAGCCAGTCCGAGGTATGAAGCTCCTCTAGGTCTTCGCAGAGGGGGAGGCCCAGACGGCGGGCATAGTTTAGGTGGGTGAGGGTGAGTTCCTTGGTGGGATTTACGGGGCAGTGGAGTTTAATCTCGTAGCCCTGGAGCGAGAGTTCGCGGGCCACCACCAGGGCATCGCCGCCATTGTGGCCCGTTCCTACCAAAATGCCGACCTGGCTGGGGGCCAGGTAGAGCTGCATCAGACGATCGACCAGCTTCAAAGCCGCCTTCTCCATCAGCGCCGCCACGGGCATACCAGCTTCAAACATACTCTGCTCGATCGCCTGCATCTGGTCCACAGTGACGATCGATCGACCAATCCGCTCTTGTCTGTCCATCGGAAACACCTAAAATCGTAGCCACCCTGATGGGTGTTATTGATCTTGTATTCCCAGGGTAGCCAGGCCCTCCGGAGGAAAGCAAGTAAATTTACGTAGTTTGGCCTAGGTGCGCTCGGTCCTGTTGCTCAAACCAAGCGATCACCTGCTGGATCTCGATGCTCTCGATCGGTCCATCCCCGGCAATCTGCTGAAGGGGTTTGAGCGCCGAGGTGACCAGTTGGGTAAAAAAGGTCAGGAAGTTGCCATCGAGCCCCTCCTGGAGACTGGGGTCCTGGGCGATCCAGTCGGCGATCGCGCCCTGGTCCAGGTCCGCGATCGGACAGCCACGGGTCTGGGCGATCGCCTTGAGCGATCGCAGGGCATAGAGACTCAAGCGCACCGTAAACTTGCTCCGCGAGGTGAGGCGTGCCCCATCGACCTGGTGGGATTCTTCCAGCGTTAGAAAATTGGGTACAGCTTCCATCTTGTGCTCTCCTGGGCGATCATCCCCTCATATATATACACCAAATTACGTCGGATGCAGTTTGTTCCATAAAACGCATCATCACCTAAACAACTACTCCAATCTCAACGTCCAAAAATCACAATGCTAAAAATAAACAAAAAACATCATCGTAAATTCACCTACGCAAAAACCCAGAGCCTACTCCAATCAACCAGGAGATACTTTGTCATCGATCGCAAACATACATAAACATTCACTCGGTATCTCAACAAAACATCCCCTAAAAATTGATAGTTCCTTAGATAAGCCGGGCAATCTAAAACCATAGCCTCCCCTAACATCATTGTTTTCATAGGTAGAAAATCCGAACCTGATCGTCCAAGTGTCATCTGTCCAGCTTCAACCCCTCTAACAGTATGTTCCACCCCTTCAACGCCATTGATTTCCTGCGGGAGTCCAGCGCTGCTGCCCGACAGGGCCGATCGCAGATCCATACGTCTCAGGTGAGTTGGCTGCTCTACCACGCAGGCGATCGTCTCCAATACGCCTTCCATCCCCTGCAAAACTTCGATCACCTTGAACAAGCCATGCAGGCCCTCAGTATTGACGTTGGGAGGCTTGGGGATCACATCAGCCAGTGGGAACTCGGTAACCCCCTCAGCCTCGCCGTCACAGAGCTCCTCCAAAAACACCTGATCGACCAGACCCAAGCCGACCTCATCTTGGCCAAGCTCACTGAAGATGCCCTCGAACCCCTGCTCTGGCTCAACGAAGCCCAGATCACCTGGAGCATCGAGAACGATCTAGAAACCCTACATATCACGGGTCCAGGTCTCGAAATCAAATCCTTCCTAGAGCAAGCGATCCTACGTCAGCAGCAATGGCAACAGCTCTTTCCCGAGGTGCGATCGCCCTACCAGCGTCCCTATGTTGAATCGAGCGATCGCCTCCACCAGAGCGTCACGGGCGGCATGCTGCCCCAAGCCACCCTAGAGAGTATCGTCCGCCTGATGGAAGGTCGTACCCTCCAGCAACTCGGCCTACTGCTAAAGCTAGATCCCCTCAAGCTCTCCCAGCTCCTCCATCCCTATTGCCGCCAAGACCTAATTCGCCTAGGTGATATTCCCCATCCCCTGGACAAACTCCCCCAGATTCCCATTCCCATCACCTCATCGATTCATACCTATAGCCCCCCAGTGGAGCCCGCAAACCCCATCCCCCCGGAAAATTTTGCCCCCCAGTCCTCCGCAAGGAGCGGTAAACGCTACAAAGTGGTCTGTATTGACGATAGTCCGACGGTCCTCGATACGATCCAGCGCCACCTGGGAAGCGATCGCTTTGAAATTGCCACCGTTGAAAATCCCATGGCCTCCCTGTCGGCCCTGTTCGATCTCAAGCCTGATCTAATCCTCATGGATGTCTCTATGCCCGGCATCGATGGCAATCGTCTCTGCACGATTTTAAAACGGAGCTCTGTATTTACGGATGTACCAATCATTATGGTCAGTGGAAATACAGGCCTGTTAGACAAGGAAAAGGCAAAGGCCGCAGGGGCTACGGACTATTTGACTAAGCCCTTTTCAAAGGAGGAATTACTAGCTATGGTGGAGGGACATCTTCAGTTACTAGCAGCTTAAACCAACCTACAGATTATTCTTTTCTGTTTGGTTTTCCGTGATATCCGAACCATTTCCCCACTCATCGCTTTTGTATTGTAGGACACAATCATGACAACGAAAATTTTGATAGTCGATGATATGCGATCGGAGCTGCAATTGCTCACGAGCTACCTAGAGCAAGCTGGCTATTTCGTGATGACTGCCACCAACGGCGTGGAAGCCCTGGAAAAGGCCAAGATTGAACAGCCCGACATTATTGTCACGGATTTGGTCATGCCGGAGCTGACGGGCTTGGAACTCTGCCGTCTGCTTAAAAAAGAAACGGCCACGGCCCAAATCCCGATCGTCGCCTGTACCACAAAGGATCGGCAAATGGATCAAAATTGGGCCAAAAAACAAGGCGTCGCGGCCTATGTCGTCAAGCCCTGCACCCAGGTGCAATTGGTCAGCGCCGTGCAGTCCGTCATGGCCTAGGGAGATTTGCCATGCAGCCTGCTCTTTCCACAACCAATTCCCGCGATCGCCTTCAGGCTCTGTTGCCCCAGCTTTTTGATCCACAGGTTCTGGTGGGCGATCGGTTTCTGAGATTACAGGTGGATCGCGCTGGCACCACCATCGCCATTACCCTGGAATATATCGAGGAAACCAAAACCCTAACTGGGGACCAAATCACCCCGATGCCTAATTTGCCGCCCCATCTGTTGGGGCTGATCGCCTCTAAGGGACAGGTCTTTTGGGCCGTATCGCTGGCCCATCTCTGGAATTTAGAATCCGACTGGCAAAATCGTCAGCAGTACGAAGTCGCTGTGGTTCGGCTTCCAGGGGAAACCGAGGGTGAGAATTGGGTGGGACTGATCATTCCTAAAATTCGCGGCACCCTGCGGGTTTCCAGTACAGATCTGGGGGCGATCGATCCCGCCATTGCCTGTCCGATTCCAAGGGATCAGCTTCAAGGCATGATTTCCCAGGATGATCAGCCCCTGTGGGTGATCGATATTCATCAGCTCCGCCAGGGTTTAGAACCCTCACCTTAATCCTTTCACTCTTACTCTATCGCCATGAATCCGTCACAGATCCGCCAGCGCCAACCGCTACAAAAGCGTCTCCTCTTCACCATTCTGCCCACCGTCATTTTACCCCTGCTGATTGCCGGGGGCCTGGGTTTTGCCAGCAGTCAGGAGCGGGGCCGCAAAAGCGAACTAGAACGCCTTCAATCCGGAGCTTTCTTGACCAAGCAAGCCACGGCTTCCTTCCTGAATGCAAAATTGGGGGCCATGAAGGTCTATGCCCAGAACCCCGAGGTTCGCGCTCTGATTAGTCAGGGAGAGGTTCAGGTCAGGACCGAAAATTTAGCGGGCTTACCCGATCAGGTTTTGGAAGAGCGGTTTAAGCAATCTCGTCTGCTGGCGCCCTCGCCCTCGGTGAACCAGTCCCTCAATCGCTTGGCAACCCTCGAAACCCTTTCTGAGGCGTTTTTCACCGATCGCAATGGCTTTAACCTCGCCGCTGGGGGCAAAACTTCGGACTTCGTTCAACGGGATGAGGAATGGTGGCGCCAGGCAAAAAATTTCCAGACCTCCATCGATGCGCCGAAATTCGATGAGTCGGCTAATTCTGTGCTGTTTGCGATCTCCCAGGCAATCGTTAGTCCAGAAAACGGTGAATTCCTAGGGGTACTCAAAGCGGGTGTGGATGCTGATATTTTGACCCAGAGCTTGAGAAATTATACTCAGCGCAATTTTAACAAATCGGAGATCATTCAACTGGTGGATGGTGGCACTGGTAAACCGATCACCAGCTTGACCGAAAAGGGTCACGAGGAAAATCGCCCCCTCCAAGGGGGTGAACCCATCGCCCAATTCCTGAATGGCCTGGTTAAAATGACGCCGGGCGATCTGACCACAAAGCCCAATGCCGAGATTCAGAAGTATGTCCAAGATCAGGCTAAAAATCTAGACCTCCTCGATGTCAAGGTTCAGCCCCAGGCCGATGGTCTGAGTCTGTGGATTTTGGCAAAACAGGGCGATCGCTACTATCAAATCCAAACCCTACCCAGGACCAATTGGCTCGTCGTGGCCTCGGAAACGGAAGCAGAAGTCAATGCCGCCAGCCAAGACTTGTTAAAACTGTTTGCAGGCGTATCGCTCCTGCTCTCTCTGGTGGCTTCGGGGATCGTGATTCTCCTAGCCCGTCAGTTGGCCAGACCCCTGGTGAACCTGACGGAGACGGCCCAGAAAGTGACCGGGGGCGATCTGAGCATCCGGGCCAACCTCGAAGGAACCAGCGAAACCCAAACCCTCGGCCAGGGCCTCAATCGCCTGCTCGATCAGGTGCAAACGTTGCTGGTCGAACAGCAAACGGCGGCCGAAACCCAGCGCCAACAGCGGGAGGAGCTAGAGCAGGATGTCGTCCAGCTCATGGAAGATATTGGCGATGCGGCAGAAGGAGATTTGACGGTGCGGGCGCAGCTCTCTCCAGGGGATGTGGGGATCGTGGCGGATCTGTTCAATTCCATTGTGGAAAACCTGCGGGATACGGCCTTCCAGGTGAAAGGCGCCTCCGGTCAAGTGGAAATGTCCCTCGATTCCAACGCCCAGTCGATTCGCCAGTTGGCCACCCAGGCCATCGCCGAGGCCCAGTCCCTGCGTCAGATTCTCAGCTCCGTTGAGGAAATGTCAGGGGCGATCGAAACCGTTGCCCAAAGTGCTGAAACCGCTGCGGCGCTCACCGATGAGACCTATAATACGGTCCAAGATGGTAGCCAATATATGGATCAGTCGGTGGAAAGTATTATGAACCTGCGATCCACCGTGGGCGAAACCGCGAAGAAAATCAAACGTCTTGGGGAATCGGCCCAACGCATTTCTCAGACCGTTAGCTTGATTGATGAAATCACGCTAAAAACGAACCTTCTCGCAGTTAACGCCAGCGTTGAGGCCGCCCGCGCTGGGGAGCTAGGCCAAGGGTTTACGGCGGTGGCTGAACAGGTGGGGGCGCTGGCTGAACAGTCCGCCGCCGCTACCTTGGAAATTGCCCAAATCGTCGCGGACATTCAGGCAGAGACTCAGGCCGTGGTCGCGGCCATCGAAACCGGAACGGCCCAGGTGATCGACAGTACGCAGCTTGTCTCCGTCACCAAGGCAAAACTCGCTTCGGTGCTAGAGCGATCGGAGCAGGTCAACCAGCTCATGCGATCGATTTCCAGTGCCACCACAGCCCAGACCGCCGCTTCGGCCCAGGTGTCGGAGCGCGTTAAGGCAGCGACCCTGGAATCAGAACAGCGCTCCGAAGCCTCCGAGCAGATGGCCCAGGCGATTCAGGATACGGCGGAAATTGCGCGATCGCTCCAGGCTTCCGTGGCTCAGTTCAAGGTGGAGGAATCCGTCGAAGAATTTGTTGAGGAATCAGCGATCGTCCAGGAAACCGTCAACGAATTGCTAGCGCAGGAACAGGAAATTCAAACCCCGGCTGTTGTTGCGTAGATCAAGGCCCCCTAGCCCCCAATTCTGGGGGGACCGGAGTACCATCTCACCTAGTTCATAGCCCCCAAACTTGGGGGTTTGGGGGCCTCTTTTCCCCCATCCCACCGTCATAGGAAACCTCGTCATGGATACAGAGCAGCAGGTAAGAATCAGTTTTCTGGAGGAAGCTGAGGAATATTTTGAACAGTTAGAGTCTGTGTTACTCGACTTGGCCACCACCGATCAAAAGCGATCGCAGTTGGATCTGGCCCTGCGGGCGGCCCATTCACTCAAGGGCAGTGCGGGGATGATGGGGTTTATGGCCCTGAGTCGGGTGGCCCACGGCCTAGAGGACTGTTTCAAAATCCTGCGGGCTCGGGATATGGAGCTTGACCAGGAGCTGGAAACCCTGCTACTGGCGGGGGTGGATGCGCTGCGATCGATTACCGCCCAATATCGATCTCCCGAAACCGTTGCCGATGAGGTTTTAATCCAACAGGCGATGCCGATTTTAGGGGGGCTGCGCGATCGGCTTGGTGAAGTCACAGATGCCGATGAAACGGTGCTGCTGGCGGATAATGAGAATATGGATGTGGGGCTCCTGATCTTTAGTAATGGGGTTGAAGAAACCCTAAATGAGTTTATTGCTAATCGAATTCATTTACGCGGCGCAGCGCTTCAGCAGGCATTGATTGCCACAAGTCAGAAGCTGTTGGAGTTTGGCCTGGTCGGGGACATTGAGCCATTTACTGTGCTTTGCGAATCGGTTCAAACTGTGGCCCGTGGTCCTGCGGCGCTAAACAATATTACAGCGATCGCCGATCGCGCCCTAGAAGTCTGGCAACGGAGCCATAGTCTGGTCGAAATTGGCCGGGCGGATCAGATTTCGACGACCTTTGAGCCGCCGATCGATGCTCCAATCATCGATCTGGCTGCGCTGCAAAACACGATCGCGCAGATTGAAGTACCTAAACCCCCTGAAATTGATCTGACTGCCTTGCAGGCGACGATCGCCCAGATTGAAGTACCACAAACCCCTGAGATTGATCTGGCCGCCTTGCAGGCAACGATCGCCCAGATTGAAATCCCCAAAATTGAGATCCCGGTCGAGAAGCCGACTCCTCAGCCTAAAAAACAAAGCAAGGCACAATCGGGCCAAGATGCAACGATTCGGGTGTCGGTTGAACAGATTAAACAGATTAATACACTGTTGGGCACCCTGATTCTCGATCGCAATGCCGTCAATCTCCGTTGTCAACAGCTTCAGCAATCCATGGGGCTAATGCGGGAGCGGATGCGCGATCTTGACAAATACAACAGTGAATTGAAGCAATGGTACGATCGTGCCAGTCTAGAAAGATTGGTACCAGACCAGCGGGAGTTTGCTCTAGCTGGAACAGGTAAAACAACTGAGGTGGAGGAGTTTGACACCCTCGAAATGGATCAATATTCGGGCTTGCATCTGATGGCTCAGTCCCAGATGGAAACGATCGTCAAGCTTTCTGAGACCCTGGGGGATCTCGATCTGGCCACCCAGGAAATTCAGCAGGCCAATGGTTCCCTGAATTACACCAGTCGCTCCCTCCAGTCGCGGTTTACCCGTCTCCAAATGCGGCCCTTTAGTGAAGTGGTGAATCGTCTGCCTCGGGTGATGCGCGATCTGTCGGTGAAGTATGGCAAGCAGGTGGATCTGCATATTGAAGGTGGCACCACCTTATTTGAGCGTTTTGCCCTCGATGTCCTAGCCGATCCAATTAATCACCTGCTGCGCAACGCCTTTGACCATGGCATTGAATCGCCAGCCCAGCGTCTAGCCAGCGGCAAACCTGCCACGGGGAACATTACGCTGACCGCTGCCCAGCAGGGTAACCTGGCGATCCTAAAAATTACGGATGATGGCCAGGGGATTAACCTCGATCGCATTCGCCAAAAACTTTCGGAACATGGTCTACCCCAACCGCAGATTGCTGCCTTTACGGAGGCTGAACTGTTAGAGTTCATTTTTGATGCCGGATTTAGCACTGCCAAAACCGTTACTGAACTTTCCGGTCGCGGCGTTGGGATGGATGTGGTGCGGACGAATCTAGCCACCATTCAGGGCCAGATCGAAGTCACTACAAAACCGGGCCTCGGCAGTACTTTTACCATTACCGTCCCCCTCAACCTGTCCATTTTCCGCGTGATGCTGTTAGAGAGCCAAGGCTTCCTGTTTGCCTGCGGCCTCGATATGGTCAAGGCTGTGCTGCCGCTGAAGCCCGAGGATGATCTCACTAAGCTCCACTGGAATGATCAGCAGATCGACCTAATCGCGCCCCATCGGTACTGGCAGTTCTCTAACGATCGCCGCCCCAATCCAATTCCTGGTAAACCGATTATTGATCATCCTCTGGTGGTGGTGGTCAAGGGTAGCGATCGCCACTATGGCATCCTGGTCGATCGCTATTGGAGTGAGCAGGAGGTGTCGGTGCGACCGATCGCGACTCGTATTCCTTTGCCTACAGGATTTGCAGGGGTGACGATGCTGGGTGATGGTCGAATTGTGCCTTTGGTGGATGTGGCGAATCTCTTTAGTAGTGAGCAGATTAAAACGGCTGTTACCACAACGGTTGAAACGCAGCGTCAGACGGTGCTGGTGGTCGATGATTCGGTCCATGCGCGGCGTTATCTGGCGCTATCGCTGGAGAAGGCTGGGTACTATGTGGAGCAGGCGAAGGATGGCCAGGAGGCAGTCGATCGGCTGCTGGGTGGTCTGAGGGTTCAGGCGGTGGTCTGTGATGTGGAGATGCCGAGGCTTGATGGCTATGGTGTGTTGGGTGAGATTAAGAGTAAGTCGGAGTTTGCAAGTCTACCGATCGTGATGCTGACGTCTCGGACGAATGAGAAGCACCGCCGCCTAGCGATTAATCTCGGGGCCAGTGATTATTTCTCGAAGCCCTACAATGAGGTGGATTTGCTCGATCGATTGGCGGTGCTGATTCAGGGTAATCCTTAGACTAAACCATTGGGTGATTGTGGCCCCGATCCCCTATGATTGTTCTTGGCAGAAATTTCCTTGACTTAGGTTGGGTTCCCCATGAACAAGCGGCATCAGGCATTTTTGGTTGGACTCGCGCTCAGTTTCCTGCTAGGGGCCTGTCAAAGCACCTCCAAAACGACTTCTGCCCCCGATCGCCTCACCCTCGGCACCACCGCAAGCCTCAACTCCATCGACCCCGCCGACGCCACCAGCAGCTTCTCCGGCCTCCTGCTGTACAACCTGGGCGATCGCCTCTACACCTACAAGCTCGGTAGCCAGGAGATCGTTCCCCAACTCGCTACAGCCATGCCCTCGGTCAGCCCCGACGGCCTCACCTACAAAATCCCCCTCCGCCAAAACGTCAAATTCCATGACGGCACCCCCTTCAATGCCGAAGCCATGGCCTTTTCCCTCAACCGTTTGCTGAAAAATGGCGGAGCCGCAGGCGCATTGTTTGAAGCGATCGACACCGTCACCGCCACGGCCCCCTTTGAACTCACCATCAAGATCAAAGACCCCTTCACCGCCTTCCCAGCCCTCCTGACTCACCCCGGCACCTGCGCCGTCTCCCCCAAAGCCTACGAAATTAAAGAGAAATCGTTTAAACCTAAGGAATTCGTCGGCACCGGACCCTACAAACTCGTACAATACGGTACCGATTTAATTAAACTCGAAGCTTTTAACGAATACTGGCAAGGCAAACCCGCCAACGCTGGTATAGACGTACAGCTAATTTCTAGCGGCGCTAACTTGTACAATGCTTTTCGGACAGGGGCAATAGATCTCGCCGTCCAAGGTTTAGCTATAGAACAGATCCGCAACCTCCAAGACCAAGCCAAATCCCAGGGCTGGACCATGCTAGAGGTCCCCGGCGGTAGCATTGACTTCCTGGTGTTCAATCTCAAATCCCCACCCTTGGATAAACTCGAAGTTCGCCAAGCCATTGCCGCAGTCATCGATCGCACCCTAATCAAAGATCGCGTATTCGACGGTCAAATCGAAGCCCTCTACAGCCTCGTCCCCACCAACATGGCAGCCCAAACCCCCGTGTTTGAACCCAAACCCAATTTCGACAAGGCAAAACAACTCCTCCAGCAGGCGGGCTATTCCAAAGAAAAACCCCTCAAACTGGAACTATGGTATCGATCGAACCTCAGCAATGACCAAATGGCGGCGCTTACGATGAAGGCGGTGGGCGATCGCTCCCTCGGCGGCCTGCTCAAGTTTGAACTCAACAGCGTCGAATCAACGAGTGCTTACAACAACCTGGATAAAGGTGTCTATCCTCTGTTTATTTTGGACTGGAGCGCCGACTATTTCGACCCTGATAGCTATATCTATCCGCTCCTTGAATGCAGCAAAGGCGACGCTGTCAAGGGCTGCGAAAAGGGCCAATCTAGCAGTTGGGGTTCCTTCTATTACAGCAAGCAGGCCAATGACTTAATTGCCGCCAGTCGCAAGGAAGGTGACGTGAATAAGCGATCGCAACTATTCAAACAACTCCAAACCCTCTCCGCCACTGATCTTCCTTACATTCCCCTTTGGCAAAGCAAAGACTATCTCTTCGTCCAAAAAGGCATCACTGGAGCCAGCCTGGAAGTCACCCAAAAGGTTCCCTTCTGGAAGCTCCGCAAAGCAAAATAAACCGCCATGCAACGCAAACTTAAAATACTTGCTGTCGGCAAACTCAAACAACCCTGGATCATCCAAGGCGTCAACGAATATGCCAAGCGCCTCCCCGGCCTGACCATTACCGAACTCAAAGACAGCACCCCCGATCGCGAAGCCACCGAAATCCAAGCCCTGGTCAAACCCCACGACTACCTGATCGTACTCACCGAACGCGGCAAAACCATGGACTCGATCGCCTTCGCCAAGTTCCTAGAACAAACTGTACGACAAGACATACTAGTCTTTGCCATCGGTGGCCCCGTGGGGATCGCCCCTGAGCTAGAGCGATCGGCCAACCTCTGCCTCAGTCTCTCCCCCATGACCTTCACCCACGATATGGCCCGCCTCTTACTGGTCGAACAACTCTACCGCGCCCAAAACATCCTCCAAAACGGCAGCTACCATAAATAAGCGCGATCGATCTCTTCGTAGAATCGACTGTAAAGCGTAAATATGGCATTTTATGACAAACAAACTCCCTGCTGTAGAAAATACGGATTACGTACGTGTTCCCCCAAAAGCTTTTTAGTCAAAGCGTTTGGCGATCCATTTAACGATCCTTGACAAAGCGCCAAAAGACTTTACAGAATGGTCAAAAATATTCCCATAAAGCTTCATTAGCTTCCGTCTCAACTTTATCCCAACTCTATCCGGGTTCGTTAACTATAGTGATGTAGGGAATGAATACGCACTGTAAATTAAAGTTCCTCGGGGAAGTCTCATGGAAACCGCTAGACTGAATCTCGCTAAGACCTATCTCAACGCGATGGAAATCCTCGTCGAGGAAGAAGTCGATCGCCGCCTCAACCAGATGTCCGAGCGTCAACGCGCCTACCTCAACCGCATGGAAATCATCGCCTACGCCCTCAACCAGTTGCCACCGCTTTACGCCACCGGAGAAAAGGGCCTAGAATTCCAAATTTCCCAGGGCCGCTGCCAATACGCCAGTCGCATCCAGCGCGCCGTCCACCAAGCCCTGGCCGCAGTACTACGCGATCCCATCCTCACCTACCAACCCCTGCGCCTCGAAGCCCCAGCAGGTCTCCGCAGCGTCCTCCAGCGCATTCGTGCCCTGTTGAAAAACGATCGCGCCGACTGGGACAGCCTACCGGAAATACTCGAAGCCCTGATGAAGGAAACCAGCGAAGACATCACGATCGTCGAAACGGGTGGTGGCCTCTCCGCCTACACGAATGCGAAACCAGCACTCGTTGATCCAAAACAACAGGACAAGCCCTGGCGCAAAGTCCCCACCCGCGTCGGCGTCCACGGCATGGCGGCCTCTGGCTGGAATGACTCTCGATATTGGACCTAGGGTGTTGATTGCCTCGGCGATCGTTTAGAATAGAGCCAGCATGATTTTCCGCTGGTAGGAGCCATGACCGCCCTAATTGCCATTCCCACAAACAGTCCACTACCTCCTTGGCAACCTGCAACTTGGGCTGACTATCAGCGATCGCGGGATGCAATGGACGAGGGTGCTGGACGACTGTTCTTTAACGAAGGCTATCTGTGGGTTGATATGGGCGGCGAAGGCATTAATCACTCGCGGTTTAACGATTTGGTGACCTTGGTGTTGTTCCTCTGGTTTAGCCAGAAATTGCCGCAGCAAACCTTTGATTCAATGAGTGGCTGTCTCCTGGAAAAGACCGACTGCCAAGCGGCTTCGCCGGATAAGGTTCTGTATATTGGGGGAGATTTGCCCAGGTGGCGCGAGAAGGAATCAAGAGCGATCGATCTGGAAAAATGGCGCGTCCCCGACTTGGTGGCAGAAATTTCTGATACGACCTTGGCCACTGACTTGGACGAGAAAAAGCAGCTCTATACCAAGCTGGCTATTCCGGAATACTGGGTCGTGGATGTCCAAGGGGCCAGGGTATTGGCCTTTCGGTTAAATACTCTGAGGCGTTATCAGGAAATTGATGTTTCGATCGCGCTGCCAGGATTACCGATCGATCTCCTGACCCAAACCCTAAAGCAACTAGCCCAAGGCATGAATAATAGCGAGGCAGCGCAGTGGTTTGGGCAACGGCTCCGTAAGGGGGAGAACGCTTGAATACCACACAGATTGAGACTGCAACCTTTGCAGCAGGCTGTTTCTGGAGCGTGGAGGAGGCGTTTCGGCAGCTCGATGGGGTGACCCAAACGTCAGTGGGCTATATGGGGGGACACTTTGCCAATCCTTGCCATTTGGATGTGCTGGTTCTAGCCTGGTTTGTGTAGTTCAACAGTTCCGTACTTTTGCCAAGATTGAAAATAAGCCTACACTAAAGAAAGCTCATAGCCTCAATCCTTACACATCAGGAGGTAGATATGCGTCCAGGTT
>JAAUSA010000012.1 GCA_012031975.1 Alkalinema sp. RU_4_3
TATGCCTATGTCAGGATAGTTGGCGATTTGTCTTTGGGGGCTAGGCTTAGATTTTTTTTTACCAGGTGACGGATGACGTTGTCCTTAATCATCAGTTGGCGCATGACTTCCAGGAGACACTCTTGGGCTTGCTCCGAAGACATGGATTTGACCTGGTCCTGGTAGACCTGCATATTGAATTGTTGCTCTAGCGTCAACGATAGGGGAATGTCCATAGTTACCGACTCCTCACGTTATTCAGGGACGTGCATCAAGATCGAAACGTAAACCCAGTTGCTATGTAGCTTTATTAATGCGAATTGTTAATTAGTCTAGCATTGACTTGACAAAGTGTCCAGCTTGTACATCAAACGTAGCCATGACTACAAAATTCCAGGCAGCCTTGGATGGGCTGAGGTTCACGCCGTATGATGAAGGTATGGCAAGGGAGGCCAGCCTTTATATAGATGTTTGGGGTAAGGGGGTTATATGAACGGCATGGAGTTTTTTCAGAAAAGTACTGGGGTTTGGCGATCGCAGCGCACCACACACCACCTGGCTTTCCGTCGGGCGGAGATGGGTGGCTCTGAGATCCAGGTGCGGGCGCTGGCCAAGGATGACCCGGATATCGTTGAGCTTTGTAAGATGCATGAAGTGGATCCAGAGTTAGCGATCGGTGGGGCCTTTGTCTCCTGGGAGGGGACGATGGCTTGGGATCGCAATGATGGCGAAATCCATGAAGGCAAGACTTTCTTTGCCCTAGTGCCGGATGATGAGACGGGTCGCCAGGGTCGTCTTCTACGGGAAAAGGGCTATGCCGAGATCGTGCCCGTTGTGGGTCGCTATGAGATGGATGCCGAAGATGGCTTGGTGCTGATCACCGAGTACGAAACGATGAGCTCCCGCGAGCGCTTTTGGTTCGCCGATGAGAATACGAGGGTGCGTACCAGCACTGTGAAACGCTTTGGGGGGTTTAGTACAGCTACCTTCTGTAGTGAAACTCGGTTGACGGATGTCTTTGCGGGTGACAAGGCTCCAACCCGAATCACTGAAGCGGAACTAGTGCCCTCATTATTTGGATGGTAAGCAAAGTTGGTGAAGCCAAGTGTTTTGGGCGGAGTCGATCGGGCTCTGCAATACCTACAGTTTGTGCAGAGTTTTGAACTGGAGCCGGGGATGGTTAACCTTTTCTTGCGAGAGAAGGAGCTGGTCTACCCTCGGTTGGTGGAGCGGATTGACTGGCTCAACTATCAGATGCGGCTTCATTTGCAGGCTTGCCAGGATTGTTTGTTTCCCGAAAATCAGCGATTGGTCCAGATTTTGGCGGCTCCCTTGGACCCGCGTCTCCACATTGATGGCTTCTGCGATATTCGGGCTAACCCGATCACGATCGTGGTCGATCCCGGTCGGATTGATTCTCAGGATTGGCTTGGCTTGGTTGTCCATGAGTATGCCCATGCGATTACGGGTACGGTGGGCCATGGTCCGAGGTTTGGGGCGATTTTGCAGCATCTTTGTCTGGGGTTGGGGTTGGTTGTGACTCCTCCGGATTTGTTGACAGAACAACAGCTATGCAGCTACCCCCCATGCCGCCAAACCTCAGATCCACTAGCTTTTTGGTTAAGTCAACAATGAGTTAATTTTCGTGAATAGTTCTCAGGATTTCTCGTAATAGAGGCCTGGGTCAACGTATGATGCTCATTAACCCTTGATTAAAATTCATTAAGAATTACTGGAGGTTTGGGCGTGGCGATTCCACTTCTGGCCTATGCGCCGTCGAGCCAAAACACTCGTGTTAAAGGCTTTGATGTTCCTAACGACGATCAGCTGAGAATTTTTTCCACGGACAATTTGTTGTCCCCAGCTGATTTTGATACGCTCATAGGCGCGGCTTACAGACAGATTTTCTTCCATGCGTTCGCAGCCGATCGCGAGATCTACCTTGAGTCTCAACTCAAGAGTGGTCAGATTTCGGTGCGCGACTTCATTCGTGGACTTTGCCTGTCGAGCACTTTTACAGCCAGCTTCTACAATCTCAACAGCAACTACCGCTTCGTTGAGCATTGTCTGAATCGCATTTTGGGTCGTGCGCCCTATAGCGAGAAAGAGAAGATTGCCTGGTCGATTGTGATCGCCACCAAAGGCCGTGCTGGTTTCATCAATGATCTGCTGAGCAGCGATGAATACCTGGAGAACTTTGGCGATTCGATCGTTCCTTATCAGCGCCGTCGGACGTTGCCTTCTGGTTCCGTTGAAGTGCCTTTCAACATCCAGAATCCTCGTTACGAGTCCTATCACCGTGCCAAACTGGGCTTCCCTCAAGTTATATGGCAAAGTACTGTCAAGACGTTCCGTGCCCAAGAGACTGCTCCAAAGGCTGGCTCTCCTGCTAACTTCTTGGATATGGCGCGCAATTTGCGTCCGGCACCGATTGGCTCACCTGCTGTCTCTGCACAGAATGTGGACTTCATCCGTGGCGTTCCCTATCGTGGGGCTGGTGGTAACTAATCGCTATATGGCCTTTTCGGGCTGATTTGTAGCTATTTTCAAAATCTCTCGATGTTCTTGAACATCGAGAGATTTTGTTTTTGGGTTATGTTAGGCGATCGATCGCGAGCTGCGCTCTGGCCCGGACGGCGGTTTCGGTGTCGGTTTGTTGGGCTTGTTGGAGGTGGTGAAGGGCGATCGATCGCATCTCTGTGTTGGGTTGTTGGCCTAGGCATTCGAGGCCGGAGATGCCTGCGTAGCGGACGATCCATTCTGGGTCGTGGCAAATTTGGCAGAGGGCATCGAGGGAGGTCTTTTGTAGGGTTTGGGCTTCTTCGGGGGCGATCCATTCCCAGTGGATGCTGCCGAGTCCTCGGGCAGCGGCGCGGCGGACGCTGAGGGCGAAGTCGTTGAGGGCTGTGTCTACTAGGAGGTGGTGCGATCGGGGGTCGCCGATGCCGGATAGGGCGCGAAGTGCCCAGGCGCGTGCGCCGTAGTTGTAGTCGTCGAGGAGGTTGAGGAGGTCAGGGACGGAATCTTTGCCGAGGGCGATGAGGCCATCGACGGCGGCGACGGCGGCTCCGGGGTTGTTGTAGTTGAGGGCACGGATGAGGTTGGGGATGGTTTCGGGGATTTGGGCTTCGGCTAGAGCTTTGACGGCGTCGGCGAGTGTTGTGGCGGTGGCGGCTTCTTCGATCGCTTGGAGGAGTTGTTCTTTTGTGGCTGTGTTCATGGTGAAAGTGGGATGCTAAAAGTGGCTCTATTGCCTGGTGCAAAGTTGTTTTGAATTTCGGATTGGCGAAATCTTAATTTCGGATTGGCGAAATTAGTCTTTTCAGATTGGCGAAATTCCATAGTTGCTTTATCTGCATGGTTCTAGCTGTTGTTGTGTGTGCTTGTGCACATTGTATAAAACTGGAGATCCATCGCCTTGTCAAACCCCAAGACTCTGAATCCCTAGGTAGTCTATGAACTTAAGGACTATAATAAAGTGCTTAATTCAGTGCTTTTTTAGGTGCTTATGATTAGTCTTGACAACATTCAGTCCCTCACAGACTTCAAGCGAAATGCTAGTAGCTATGTCGATCGCATCCGCGAAACCAAGTCGCCATTGGTCTTGACGGTCAATGGAAAGGCTGCGGTGGTGGTGCAGGATGCGACGGCTTTTCAGGCTTCGGCGGAGCGGATGGAGTCGATGGAGTCTCAGATCCGAGCTTTGAAGCTGGCGGCTTTGAAGCAAGATATCCAAGTGGGTATCCAACAGCTGGAGAATGGTCAGTATCAGGACTATGACGAGGACGAACTTGATGCGCTGTTTGAGGATATTCAGCGTGAGGGTCGTGAGAGTTTGAGAATTATGTCATGAAGCGTCAGTTACGATTAACTGAGCAAGCCCAGCAGGACTTGCGAGGTATTTGGCGCGGGATGGCAGAGTTTGGCAGCTTAGAGGGTGCTGATGGCGTCCTCCAGGTGATTCAGAAGAAGTTCAAGATGCTGGTGCAGTTTCCTAGCTCTGGTCGGGCGAGGGAAGAGCTAGGGGTGGGCTTGCGGAGTTTTCCAGCCCGTGACTATGTGATTTTCTATCGGATCGGTGAGGCTCAGGTTGAAATTGTCCGTGTTATCCATGGAAGAAGGGATATTGAGGCTATGTTCACGGGAGAAGAGTCCTGATGTGTGGCTTTGATGGTGAGGCTGCGATCGTGTTTCTTCAATGGTCAAATGTAGCTCTGCATTCAGTCCGCTAAAAGTGACTGAAAAGGGCTTTAGGCGAGGTGTTTTACCTCTGTATTAATGCCTCAAATGCTTGTCGATATCATTGCAGGCTAAAGACCATCAAAATGCTTGAAACCCTTTTCAGAAAGGGAATCTATCCTACAGGCTTAAGACTAGAACTCTCTTAGACAGACCTCAGTTCACTGATAGCTAACCACACATTATATACGTACATAAATCTACCTCCTCAACCGGATAACAGGGACCTGGCAGTAAAACGACCTAAAAATAGCCGAACTACCTGCCAGGATTGCCTTTGGACCTGGCAGTAAACTTGAAGAGTTTAGTTTGAGGTTAAGCCCTTCAAAAATGGCTGAAAAGGCTTCTGATCAAGGATTTATACCTTGAAGTTAAGCACTTTTGAACAGTAGAACGGATATTTTAGCCCTGGGATAGATGAAACACGCGCTCAAAATGTTGTAGGAATAATCAGTCGGCTTTTAGGATTGCTACCAACAACCCCAAAAGCCTAACCACATCCCTTGAAACAAGCAAAGGACAGGCTAAGTATGAGTATCTTACGAGTTGAGCAAGATGGCGTTGAATTCTTTACCGAAGCGCAGACTGTTGCTTGTCAGATGTCTGAAGCAGGCATGGCGCGTCTATGTAATATCACTAGGCAGTCGATGAATGAACGGATACGTGATGCCTTGACAGGGAAAACGGCATTTAAATCGCTGAATCAGTTTGCTGGCAGATACTCGCCTCGTCAGGCAACACTGGAAATTAATGGGTGCCCAATAGTTGTTAGCCTGTACGACTCTGATTTTTGCGCAGCCATGATCGAGTACTATGCTTTTGAATCACGCCATAGAACGCCGGAAGCCCTATTTGCCTATCGCAAATTTGCAGAATCGGTATTGAGCAATGGATTCAGGAAATCACAGGCTGGAAACCACCCACACCAGCAGTAAAACTTACTGAAGAGGCGGTCATCGCCTATATCTCCGATCGCCTAGAACCCGGTATGATTCCCGCAGGTATCCAAGTTGAGAGTTTGGTCGAAATGCTCAAGCGGGGTGACTTCAATGGTGCTGGCTGTCGCCTCTACTTCTACCTCGAAATGCTGCACCTCCAGGGCAAAACCCCAACTGAACGCCAAATCTGCGAGGATCTCAAGATTTCATCCAGCACACTCCGTAAGTGGCTCCCAAAAATCCACGACTGGAGCCACTGCGCCGACTGGCTCCAACTCCCAGGCCGCAAAGGGCCAGAATATGCGATTCAACTGCGGATGCATAAAGCCCTAGGCGGCGTCATGGAAGCCTTTACCGTCGCAGGCCGCATCGACCTTGTCACCGACACAGAAGTCATCGAAATCAAAAGAGTTGCCGATTGGAAAGATGCCGTCGGTGAGGTCATGGTCAAAGGCCAATCCTTTCCGAATCACCGGAAACGCATTCATCTCTTTGGCCAAGTAGAGAAACTGTGGGAAACCATCCTTGCTACCTGCACCTCCCTCGACATCACCGTCACCATTGAACCAGCACCAGCGCTATCGATCGTGCCCAAGCCAAACCCTTTGGGCAATGCCGTCTAACCCTATTCCGCTTAGGGCAATTTCGCCAATCCGAAATTCTATTTTCAGATTGGCGAAATTCTACAACAGGCTGTCCATAAGGTTCATTACATGGATCGCACCCTCAGATAGTTCCGACGAATCCGGCAAAATCTGCTTCTCCAACACCCCTTTCAGCGCAATCAACTTCAGACTATTCTCAGCCAAAGTCTCAGCGATCGCATCCGCCGCCGGAAGATAGCCGATCGCCCCGACATCCGACAGCGCTGCCCGCCGTAGCTGGAGATCATCCCCCTTCAGCGCCTCAATCAGAAGATTCCCATAGGCTGCATCCCCAGTTAGCTGGTACATCGCGCGATCGGCAGCATACTGAACCCTTGGCACCGGATGATCCAGAAACGGCGCAACACTAGCAACATGCTCCTGGGCATTCAGCGTCCCAAGAGCCTCCATCAAAGCATCATAGGGCTCATAGAGATCAGGAACCTGTGGATTCAGCTCCGTCTCGATCAGTCCATTGTTCAGGCGTCGGACCAAGGCAGGAATCGCCACTGCACTGCCTAACATCTCCAAGGACTGCGCCGCCGCCTCCCGCACATAATAGTCCTCACAATCGAGAGCCTCAATCAAAGCCGGAACAGACTCCTGCGCATCTAGTTTCCCCAAGGCCCTAGCCGCATTCCGCCGAAAGGGATAGCCCCCATCCTCTGTCCGATCGTCCTCATCCTTCAACGCCTGGGTCAACCGCTCGATCGCCAAAGGCGACCTCACCTGAAATTTCCCCAACCACCAAGCCGAATAGAACCTCAGCCCTAGATCCGGGCCAATCAGATTATCGATCGCCTGTTCGACAGTGATTTGGGGGCTGGAATCGATCGGTGCATCCATGGTGGGTAAGCAGATGTGATTTAAAAGTAGTTTTTTTGAGAAGTGAACTCCTTTCCACCGTACTCTGAATTGAGCTGAAATTGAACAGTTGCAGGCTGATCGCAAGGGCTAGGGGGCAACATTGGGTAAAGGTCAATCAAAAGCACTGGACTTAGATCAGGCGATCGCACAGGCCGAGGAACTGTTTTGGAAACAGGCTCTGGTGATGTGCCAAAACCAAACCGTGGGGGCCGTCGCCGCAATTCAAAACCACAGCCCAGGGGACTTCCATGGCGATCTGAACTATGGCGAGGTCTTCATCCGCGACAATGTGCCCGTCATGGTCTACCTGATGATCAAGGGCAAGACTAAGGTGGTGCGGCACTTTCTCGACATTAGCTTCAGCCTACAGAGCACCAAAACGCCGACCGTGGGGATCTTTCCCACTAGCTTTACGGAGCGTGATGGACTGGTGATGGCTGACTACGGCCAGAGGGCAATCGGTCGCGTAGCTTCAGTGGATGCCTCCCTATGGATACCCATCTTGGCCCACCTCTACGTCCAGAAGACGGGGGACACCGAATGGGCTGCCCAATCCAAGATTCAAGTGGGACTAACGCAGTTGCTGACCTTGTTGCTACGGCCCAGGTTTCATCATGCGCCGACGCTGTATGTGCCGGATGCTGCCTTTATGATCGATCGCCCCCTAGACGTATGGGGCGCACCACTGGAGATTCAGACTTTGCTGTATGGGGCTCTACTCTGCTGTGCCAAACTGCTCAAGATTGGTTTGGCCCACAAGGGTATCGTGAATCCGCCGGTGGATGGGAATCTCCCTCGGCATCAGATTCCTCGCGATCCGTTTACGGCCCAGCAGGTGAAGCATTATGTGGGTGCGATCGCCTGTGCCAAGGACCTGCGGCGTTATTTACTGCGCCATTATTGGGTGAATTCCAAGTCGATCCAAGTGCTGCGGCAGCGGCCTAACGAGGAGTATGGCGATCGGGCCGTCAATGAGTACAACATCCGCACGGAGACAATCCCCCATTGGCTCCAAGACTGGCTGGGGACTCGTGGTGGCTATCTGTTAGGCAACATCCGCACGGGGAAGCCCGATTTCAGGTTCTTCACGCTGGGGAACTGCCTGGGGGCGCTGTTTGACGTGTTGAGTTATAGCCAGCAAGAGGCGCTCTTCTATTTGATTGCGCAGAACCAGAAGGACCTGGTTGCCCAGATGCCGCTGCGCATTTGCCATCCGCCCCTGGACGATGAAGACTGGCGGCGTGACACGGGTTATGACCCTAAGAATCGGCCCTGGTCCTACCATAATGGCGGCCATTGGCCCTGCTTGCTGTGGTTTCTCTGTGTGGCTGTGTTGCGGCTGCCGCAGGTCTATACGGGCGTCAATAGTGAGTTTCAGGAGGTTACCAGGGAATTGCTGGAGTCCTCCTATAAGCTCTTGCTCCAACAACTCCCGGCCCAGCGCTGGGCAGAATATTTCGATGGCCCCACCGGACTCTGGACAGGTCAGCAAACCCGCTATTACCAAACCTGGACGATCGTTGGTTTTCTCTTAGTTCACCATCTTTTGGATGTCGATCCGAGGGCGGCCAGAATTTTGGATGTGCCCTCTTTGAAGGAGCTTTGTCGACCTGATTCAGTCTGATAGTTCAGATAACAAACATTATCTGTAGTCTACTGGTCGATCGATTTTGTCAAGTTTCGGGGGCGATCGATGTCGAGTCCCCGTTGTTTTGCGATTTCATGGGCGAGGAGTTGGAGCGGGATGACGTTGATGATCGGAGCCAGTAAATCATTGGTCTCAGGTACTTGGAGGACTTGATCAAAGATGTCGTGAGTTTCGCTAGAAACTCCTACCAGATAGGCACCGTAGGCTTTTAATCGTTCTAGTTTTTTGAGTGTTTCAGCGTTTTTTGAGAAGCCTTTTTTGACGATCGCAATCACTGGAAATCCTGGTTCAATGATGGCGATCGGACCATGCATAAAAGTTCCTAAGCTCGATCCTTCTGATGAAATATAAGTGGTTTCCTTCATCTTTAAAGAACCTTCTAAAGCAATTGGATAATTAATACCATCACCCAAAATTATCAATCTATTTTTTGATAAAATATTAGTTGCGATAATAGATGTTTTGCACGATTCAATTGTATCGCTTATTTGTTCTGATAAACTTTCAATGAAACTATCTTTGACACTATTAATAGATAATCCTAGTTTTAGTAATAAAATAAGTTGTGATGTGAATGATTTGGTTGCTGCAACAGCTAATTCTTCTCCAGCAGGCGTTTGAATGGTTTGGGTGCAGAACTTATGAAGTGGTGTGTTCGATCGATTGGTAATGCCTAAGGTTTGGGATTTTTGAGCTGGGCTGATTGATTCAACGGCTTTAAAAATATCTGCGGTTGTACCTGATTGACTTAGTAGAATTAAGAGGTTGTTTTTTTCTTGTCTGATTTGGCGATCGACCATATTCGCCGCATCAAAAACCATCGTTAGTTTTCCAGTTAAATGTTCAAACCAGAATTGTGCAACTAGCGCAGCGTGGTAACTCGAACCACAGGCAAGCAATTGAAAAGAATCTGGGTTTTTCAGTGACTCTAACAATGACAAATCCATATCCAAACAGCGCTGGGCAATCTCGGGCTGTTCCAGAATGTTTTTCAGCATTTCAGAAGACATAGAATCTTTCCTCCGCGAAGCTAGAGATACTCTAGCCTAAGCTGATTCGGTGTTCCAAGAGCCCCTTGGTCTGACAAAATTGAAGCAGATGTTCGATGAAACCTTTGAAGACGGTTATGGATAATTCCCCTAGCGCTTACCTTGCTCCGGCCCTACCACCGAAGTTTTCTGTCGAAGAGGCTGATGCGATTAACGATCGCGTCAACGATCTGCGGGTCTCGGGGCAGTTCGATCCGCAAGATGGAGCCATCCTGCAAGATATGGTGGAATGCTTAGGAGATAGTCGGGGCACCGTTCGTCTCCGGTTTGCAACGGTGCTAGGTGAGATCGGTCAGCCTGCCACCGCCATTCTGCTCAAAGCTCTAGCTGAACATCCTAATCCCGTTGTCCGCCGCGCCGTGGCCAAAACCTTGACTTTGATTGGCGATCCATCTGCGGTGCCCGGTCTCATCCAGGCAGTCCTACACGATGAGGATACAGTCGTCAAAAGTTCCTCCGTTGGAGCCCTGGCCCGAACTGGGCAGATCGCTGTGCCGACACTTCTATCCTTGCTGACCGATGCGACAACCCCTGAAAACCTGAAGGGTCTGGCAGCTTGGGCCTTAGCCTTCATCGGTCTAGATGCAAAGGATGCTCTGCTGGAGCAGATTCACTCTGATAGTGTCGAGGTGCGATCGGCCATTGTGGCCGCGATCGTCAAGATGGCCCAGGAGGCCCCCGATGAACAGATGTTTGAAATCCTTGTGGAGGCTTTGCAGGATTGGGACTTGACCGTTCGCCTAGAAGCGATCGCGGCCCTCGGCAACCTCGCCTATTTACCTGCCCAACCCAAACTCTTCACCCTGCTCACGGATGAAGAGGCTGAAACTAGGCGATCGTCGGTGCTTGCCCTAATGAAGATGGGTGATACTACAGCGATTCCCCAGCTAGAGACTGCCCTCACTGTTGAACCGGAAGAGAGTATCCAGAAAGTTATTCAGTTGGCGATCAGCCAGTTGCAACGCCAGATGGATGATGATGACTGGGATTAGCTTTGGCGGTTGTAGTTTCTCACTAGGTCCGATCGAGACAATGCGCTATTTGCCATCTCCCGAATGTAGGGGTCAAAAGTTTCGGTGTCGGTGATCTTTTGGAGCAGGACGGCGGCGCGATCGTCTTTGATGGCACCTAGAGAGTTGACGATCGAGACGGCTAGGCCGACATTGTCTGTGGCAGTCAGGGCTTCATCAAAGATGTCTATGGCAGGAGTTCCGATTTCCCCTAGGGCCATGGTGGCTGCAATATGGACGACAGGGTTCTCATCTTGCATCGCGGCCTTGAGGCCATCCAGTCCAGCCTGGGGAAAGGGTTGATCGCGGTACATCACGGCAACCTGGGCCAGGGCCTTGGCGCAGCTACCTCGGACGGTGACATTGTCGCTCTTCAGCATGCCATCGACGGTGTAGGGAATGGAGTCCTGGCCGATTGCCCCCAAAGTCTTGACCGCGCAGCGGCGATAGACCACATCTTCATCATCTAGGGCCGCGATCAACCGCTCGATAATTGCCTTATCTGGCGTCTCGCTATAATGCTCGGCCAAGTCCCACATAGCGTCATCCCGGAGATTTGGGTTGGGATGCTTGAGCTGTTCAAAAATTTCGTCGGTAGTCATAGGAATTTAGGAGATTTGTTAAACAAGGCTGGCAATCTTGGCTCGAATCGACCAATCGGGGTCTTCGGCTAGGCGGTCGAACCCACTTCTATCACCCAGCTTGTCCAGGGCGAGGATGGCACCATAGCGCAGATCCCACAGCGGACTTTCCAAGCAAGGTGTCAATAGTTCAATGGCCTTGGGATCGCCCAGTTCGCCGAGGGCCATGGCGGCAGCGGCGCGGGACTTCTGGAACTGGGGCTGACTAATATTCAAACCCTCTGCCAAAACATCGTAACCCGGTTCATAGCGTAACCAGCCCAGTAGTTTCATCACATGATAGTGGGCTCCGTAGTCCTCTCGGGCCTTGTCTTGATAGGTTTGGAGTAAGGCTGCGCCGACGGCTGGGCGATCGCTATGCTCTATCAGGGTCTTAGTGGCCAAATAGGCGCGGGCAAAGTCAGTTTCGTAGAGTTCTTGGATCAGGCGATCGATCGCTGGGGTGTCGTCGTAGGCATGGATTAGCTGCAAGTCCTTGGGATGGTCATACAGCGCCTTTTCAAGTTCTGGTCCGATGACTTCTGCCTGAAGTGCTCCGGTGGGCAATCCTACCTCAGCTAACATTCTGAGTCCTCGCATTCTGAAAACTAGAGATACAGGGGCCTGACTGATGTAGGGGATGGCTGGATAGTAGTTTGTGTCGATCAGATCTTGGATGCAGAGTCGGCGAGTGTAGACGTTTGGATGGAAGAGAAACTCCATTACTGATTCCATCACTTCTTCATTTCCGGTAAACCGATAGACGGTGGCCAGGGCCGCGCTAGCGATCGTTTTATCTTCGTATTCAGTGAAGGATTGGATGCGATCCAGGGCCGGATGATAGTCGAGCTTGGCGATTGTGTGGATGATCGCCCGGTAGCTTTGGTTTGGGACGGCGAGGAGTTGGGCTAGGGTTTCTAGGATCGCTGAGTCTTCAGTACCGATCTCGCCGATCGACCAGGCGGCATTTTCGATCGTATAGGTGTCGTCGGTTTCGGTGAGGCAGCCATGAATGGTGGCAAGGCCGCTCTTGGCCTTGAGTTTGCCGAGGGATTCGATGGCCTTGCGGCGGACAATCCGGTTGTCGAGGCTGGGCTCGCGATTTTCAATGGCCCGAGTGAGTGCCGCGATCGATTCTTCGGAGGGAAAAAAAGCTAACTGAGAGGCGGCAATGTAGCGGGAGTCGTCCTCTGTTAGTTGATCAAGGGGTTTGTCCAAGACTGCGATCGCGTCAGATTCGGAGAGTCCAAAAAGGTTGGCAAAGCGATTATTCATGGGACAAACAGGTAAAGCAGCATTACATAAACAGATCCCCGGCTTCTAAATAATAGAAACCGGGGATCGATCGCTTCAACTAGCGCTTAGTCTAGTCGTCGCTCCAAGTCACTAGGACAGGGAGTTGATAGCGTAGTCGAGGAGTGCGTTGTACTCGGTCAATGCCTGTGCAGACATGTCGCGAGGGGTGCAACCACGGTTACGGGCAAAGCTCAAAGCTTCAACGTAAGGAGCGGTGGGCAGGTTCAAAGCACGGTAGACTTCACGACCACCAGCAATACCCCACTCGTCCAAAGGACCGGTACCACCCACAACGAGGCAGTACTGGATCAAGCGCATGTAGTGCTTGACGTCACGGGCGCACTTGGCCTTGAAGGTGTCGTTGGAGTTAGCTTCGCCAGCGTTGTTGAGGTAGGGATACTTCTTGATGCAAGCATCGTAAGCTTCCTTAGCAACGTTGTCGAGGTTAGCAGCCAGCTTTTCAGCAGCTTCCAAACGAGCAGAAGCACGTTGGATAGAACCTTGGACGGATTCCAGGTCAGAGGTGCTAGGGAAACGGCCAGCGGCGTCAGCAGCGGCGATTACCGTTGTAACTACAGATTTCATGTTCGATCTCCCGAATGGATTTTTCTTGTAAATGAGGTGTCAAATTGCTGTGCCAACAAGCAACAGCTTTAAGCTCAGAGCGCTAATTAGCTCAGGGCGGAGATGACGCGATCGAAGTAGCTACCAGCTTCCGAAACGAGGCTAGCGCAACGATCTTCAGTCACAATAGAACCCATCTTGCGGAGGCGAGCACCAGCAAGAGCTTCGCTGGGCTGATCCTTAATGTGAGCAGCAGCCTGTGCTTTCATGATTTGCACGGCACGCACGGTGGAGGAGGTGGGCACGCCCAGAGCGGCGTAGGTTTCCTTCAGACCGTTCAAGCAGCGATCATCAAGCACGGAAGCGTCACCAGCTAACAGGGCGTAAGCCACGTAGCGAAGGACGATTTCAGCATCGCGCAAGCAAGCAGCCATGCGACGGTTGGGGTAGCAGTTACCACCGGCTTGGATCAAGCCTTGGTTTTCGCAAATCATACCGGCGACAGCGTCGGAGACCATGCAGCTTGCGTTAGAAGCAATTGCATTCACGGCATCCAAACGACGGTTGCCTTCAGCCACAAACTTTTTCAAAGCGTTGATGTCAGACACGCAAGAGGTGCTGGCGTCAGCGGATACTACGGCTCTGGAAAATGCGTCAAGCATTTCGCTCTCCTCTATTTCAGTCAGGATTATTTTAAAGAATGCTAATAGCAATCTGTAATCTGAAGATAAGGGAATTGCGTTGACAAAACCCTGTATCTGAGAAACAAAGTAATAATCTGTAACAATCGCGACGGATTCTCCTGGTCGATCGCTCTTCCAAGCCCCTGAATCGGCCCTAAATCCCTAGAATCCCCAATAGAAAACAGGGTGGTTTTGCCCATTTGTCAACAATCTTTTTTCAGGCTATCGCGGGTACTACGGCGCGTAAAGGTATTCCATACGTCAAGTTCGGCATTGGGGCGGCTTAAAAGTTGACTGCGTTGGCCGTCGCTCAGGATGGCGGCTCCAAAATCTGCGCCAGCGATGCTCTGTAAATTCTCCAGCTCCGCATCTGTAAAGTCAGCAGCCCGGAAGTCAGCTTCACTTAGGTCCACATTCACCAGTCGAGCTTTATGCAGGTAGGCCCCGGTAAAGAAGGCTTTGCGCAGGTCAGCACCACTGAAGCGGGCGGCTTCTAGGTTTGCGCCCGTGAAGTCGGTGCCACTCAGATATGCACCCAAGAAGTTGGCCGATTGGACATCGGCTTGACGGAGGTTGACGGTGTTGAGGAAAGCTCCACTGAGTTGGGCGCTGGGGCCGATCGCCCCAGAATTTTTGTAGGAGAAGGCTTCTGGCCAGAGGGTTTGGCTGTTGTAGCGGGCGACTTGAAGTTTGGCCTGATCGAGGTTTGCACCCGTGAGGTTGGTGTTTTCGAGGTTCGATCGACAGAGGTTTGCGCCCGTCAAATCAGCGCCGGAGAGATTGGCGCCGGAGAGATCGACGCCCCGAAGGTCGGCATTGATGAGGTTTGCGCCGGAGAGGTCGGCATTCTTGAGCAGTACAGCGAGGAACTTTGCCCGTTCTAGGTTGATGCCCTTCAGGTCGCAGTTGCTGAGGTCTTCTTTGTAGCAGTCGAGTTGACTAGCGGCCCCCGATCGCAATAGTTCAAGGATGGCGGTGCGGCGATCGTCCGGGTTGTCTTGACTGAGGGAAATGGAGCGATTCATTATGAGGGATATTAAAAAAGCACGTTGAATCTGATTGTAAACCTTGGATGGTGGGACAAAATGCGGGTTGATATTCCAATGACCATGATGGATTTTTTCCGTAAGAGTCAGGGCACTTGGCTCACCCAGCGGGAGGTTCACCATTTTGACCTGGTGAAAAACGAATCAGGGGTTTCCAATTTGATCGTCAAGGTGATCGAGGCCAAGGACCCAAGGATCTTAGATATTTGTCAAGCGCAGAACATTGATCCGGCCCTGGCCCTCGGTGGCGGAAGCTTTATGTGGCAGGACAATCTCGACGAGGTTGCGCCCAATGAGAACTATGCTGCGATCTTGATCGATGTGCCCGACGATGAGAGCCGACGGTCTGGGCGACTGCTACGGAATCGAGGCTATGTGGAGACGGCCCCTGTGGTCTGCCGCTATTGGTTTGGCCAAGATGGGGTGTTGACGATTGACACAGAATACGACAACAATGTCGGCCAGGAGCGCTGCTGGTTTATCACCGATGACTTCCGGGTGCGGGTGAGCAGTGTGCGCTTGATGGATGGGGTGCAGCTAACGGCCTACTGTTCAGAGCGGCGCTGTGTGACTGATGAGACTTTAGAGGCATTGTTGCAGCGCAATCGCGATCGGGCTGCGGTTGTTTAAATAGCCAAAACGGCGGTAAGACTTGCCTCACCGCCGTTTTAAGGCTCAATCAAGTTCAGCTAGAAACTAGCTCAGTGCGTTGATTGCGTAGTCGATATAGGAATTAGCTTCCACAGCAGGGTCGCCAGAGAGACCATGGTTGGCTTTGACATACTTCAAAGCTTCCACATACCAGCTGGGGGAAAGATCAAACGTCTTGTTGATCTCAGCAATCCCGCCGATCAAGTAGTCATCCATGGGGCCTGTGCCGCCGACAACCAAGCAGTAGGTGATCATGCGCAGGTAGTAGCCGATGTCACGCACACACTTCGCTTTACCTGTTGCGGTAGAAGCAAAGTTAGGACCACTCATGGTGGTGGTGTAGGGGAACTTCTGGTACACAGCGTTAGCTGCGCCATCAGCAAGGCTCTGAGCCTTGTCGGTCAAACCCTTGGCAGCAGCAAGGCTGGCCGAGGCTTGGCGGAAACGACCAAAGGCGGTCTGGATTTCGGTGCTGCTCAAAAAGCGGCCCTGAGAATCAGCAGCAGAAATTGCTTCGGTAATAGGAGTCTTCATCGGTTTCGCTTCTCCCGGTAGTTTTTACAGGACTAATCAAATCTTCCAACGGACAGCAAGTGCATTAAGGACGCGTGAGAGAGCCTCAGCCCTCCCCACGACGGTCGCTCAATTCGATCTAGCCCACAGCAGAAGCTGCGCGATCGAAGTAGCTTGCCACTTCAGCCATGATGGCGGAGCAATCACCGGAGGTGATGTTGTTGCGATCGCCAGCGATAGCAAGAGCTGCGTCCTTCATCTTTTGCACGCCCACTGCCACGGAAGCTCCGGGAGTACCGAGTGCCAAGTAGGTTTCGCGTAGACCATTCAAGCAGCGATCGTCAAGGACGGAAGCGTCACCTGCGAAGATTGCATAGGTCACATAGCGCAGAATAATTTCCATGTCGCGCAGGCAAGCGGCCATACGACGGCTGGTGTAAGCGTTACCACCAGGAGCGATCAGCTGGGGCTGCTCGGCAAACAATGCGCGGGCAGCGTTAGCGACGATCGCAGAGGCGTTGCTGGTAATGCGGTTGACGGTGTCCATCCGCTTGTTGCCATCTGCAACCATGGCGCTCAAAGCGTCCAACTGAGCAGAGCTCAAGTATTCGCCCCTTGCGTCAGCCTGGGAAACAACCTTAGCAAATGCGTCAAGCATTGGTGTAATCTCCTAAAAATGCTGGTTGACTATAGTTTTTTGCTTCAACAACAGAACTTGCTTTTATTAAAATTCAAGCCCGTTGGTATCAGCCTGCTCGAACAGTTTGGAACGGTTGTAGCAGTTCGTCCCAATGCCCGATACCGATTGGACTGACTCAACCTGTTGACTAGGTCACAACTCGTTTATGAGAGTGGCACTGGTCTTAGATGAGAGAGTGTCGAATCAGATGCAGGTCAAATGTTGACTACGCTTAATACCCTTCAAAACTCTTTATACAATGACACTGAACCCAGATTTGTTACGAATTGTCAGAAATGGCAGATTTGTAACAAAATGACATGGTCCGGCGTGCATCGCGCTGGGAGGCTTGAAAAACCTCACTCCAATGATTATCGCAGAGTCAGAAAGCTGATAGGAATTTGTTACATAACTCAACATAATCCTTACAAATGAGTCAACTTTAGGTTGAGCTTGTCAACTTTTGCTCCAGGTCAAAGAGAAATCCATGGATGTAGGCCTCGGTCCATTCCTCTCCATAAAATCGTTTGAACATGCCACGGGCTGGGTCTTTCTCCGCGCGATAGCGCAGATAGCGCAGGTGGGCAGCCTCAACCTCTTTGAGGCGATCGGGGTCCGTCACAGGCTGGGCCTGCTCCACAAAACCAAGGTAGAGGTCTAGATAGTCCTTGAAGGCGTTGAAGACATGGGTCTCTACGGCCTCAGTTTCCGTCGGGCGAGTCCATAGAAAGGCTGGGGAGAAGAAGGGCTGCGCCTCCTCCGGGAAGTCCCCGCCCCAGGGCAGGTGAGCTTGGTACTTCTCAAAGGTGGCCATCACAGGCGCACTGTATCTCGCTTGGTAGTCTGGCTCATCCCGAAACAAGGGCTGCATATCGATCGCAATCAAATGCCCCCCCGGCAAAGTCACCAAGTCTGCCCCAAAGAAGGGCAGGTCATAGTTGAGCCTTGGGAAGATGACAAAGTTCAACACTTGCAGAGCAGCACCTCCTTGAACATGGGCGGCCCGAAACTGGCGAATCTTCTCGCTCTGGAAGGCGTAGCTAGTGGTGGTGACAAGCTGGGCGCGATCGCCTTTACCTGTGACGGCCTCCTTAAATTCAAAGCCTTCAGGAATGGGATAGGCATCCAGATCAAGCTTGGCACGCAAGATCTCTATCCCTTGCTCAAGAAAGGGCTGATATAGGGTCATAGGGGTGCTTAGGGGTTAGTGAACGGCTGCCGCCAAGGACACAGCATCTTCAAACAGGAACTCGAACAGGAATCGGTTCGCCCATTCATTGCCAAAGTGGCTACTGAACAACCCATGGGCCGGATCGCGATCGGCGCTGTACTGGTCATAGTCCTTCTGGGCCTTGATGACCCGCTGGATATCCGAAGGGTCGCTCAGCGGCATCGCCGCATCAAGCATTTCCCAATACAAATCCAGGTAGTCCTTAAAGGCGTCAAACACCCGAGTCGGGATGACATCCGGCTCCACCTTGGCAAACAGCAGGAACTTCGAGAAGTACTGGTTCGCATCGTAGAACTTCATCTCCAATCCCTGGGCTAAGTCCGGGTAGCGATCGTGCAGCCGTTGCAAGGGCGCAATGTACTTCTGCTGGTAGGCTTCATCCTGAAAGAGAGGTTGAAAATCCAGTACAATCAGATTTTTGACTTTCCCAAAGGAAAGAAAGTCAATCCCCAGGAATGGCAGCTCATACTGAGCACTGGGATAGATCACACTGTTGAACACCTGCATTGCATCGCCTGCATCCATGTATGTGTAGCGAATTTTCCGCAACTCGGCACATTCATAACTCCAACTTTGAATCGTCGCTGGGGTCCGGCCTCGATCGCTAGCCTTGTGCGCTAACCCGGCTGGAATAGCCCGTGGTTGTAGTGCGAACCTTTGGAACAGTTCGCTTTCCAAATGCTCCAGAAAGGGCTTATACATAAAGTTGAGTTGTAATACCGGTATGTGTCTGAGGATAAAAGATCGCTAGAATGGAAGTCCTGATTCTTAAACAGAAATACATGTTCTGTTGTATCTCTTAACAATGTCTTTCCTGCCCCTAGATGCCTCAAAGTTGGCCATTGATCAGTCGGTAACAGACGCGCTGATCGAGGTTGTGAACCAGCAAATCATGTTGCATACCTTTGAGGACGAATCTTTACTCGATCGTATGGTAGAGCATTTAGCGGACGAGCGCGATCGGGCTCAGATGCAACTAATTGATACCTTTGGAGAGATCGGTGATCTGGCCACACCCATCTTGGTCAAAGCCTTGAACAAGCATCCCAATTCTAGGGTTCGCTCGGCTGTGGCTCGGTCCTTGGCAAAAATTGCTGATCCTGAAGCCGTTGAAGATTTAGTCCTTGCTTTGATTGGAGACCAGGATACAGAGGTTCGGGCAGCGGCGGCAGCGGCACTATCACGGATGGAGGAAGCGGCGGTGCCTGGCTTAGTTTCAGTCTTGGCTTCTCCCACTTGCGATGAAGTACAAAAAGGTCAGGCAGCCTGGGCCTTGTCCCAAGTGGGAGAAGCTGGACTGATTGCCCTGATGCCGTCATTGCAACATCCTGGCGTGGATGTGCGTTGTGCCGTGCTGCGATCGATCGCCAAAACTGCCCAAGGCCAACCCAATCTTGTCGTGCTCTCTTGCTTAGAAACCGCCCTCAAGGACGAGTTCTCTCCTGTACGCGCAGAGGCAATCCGAGCCCTCGCAGATCTCAATCAGCAACAGTCAATTGGCGCAATCGCCCTCAGCCTTCGCGATCAGGATCCAGATGTGCGTCAAGCTGCCGTGATCGCCCTCGGACGGCTCAGGAATGTTGAGGCCCTGCCAAGCCTTAGAATCGCACTGCAGGATTCTGTTGTGGGTATTCGTTCCCTAGCCAAACTCTCCATCCAGCAGATTCAAGGCACACTGTAGATCTTTTCCGCCTCCAAGGGGTTGCCATGGCACTTAGTGAACATCTGAAACAGCTCATCCAAAAAGCCCGCATCATGGACTTCCAGGACTGGTCCGATCGCCATTCTCCGGAAATCGTCGCCCTCTTCCAAGCAGCGGATGAAGGGAAGCTATACCTAACGGATGATGCATTGACAAAATTGAAACATCTGTATCCTGACCGAGGGGAGGACTTGGCGATCGTGCAAATGTTGCGCGATCAGGTGGTGGAGATTGTCGATGAAGCAAGGGCAGGGGTTTTAGCCCGATTCCCGACGATTTTAGAGCCCGGTGGAGGCCTTTATCCACCGGAGCGCGCCGATGCCTGTTGGCGGGATTTTTGGCAGTTCTTACGCTGCATCACCTATGGTATTGCTGGCCAGCAGACTCAGTACACCAGTGAGTCAGGGCTACAGCACATGCGCCTACTCTATGAAGAACTTCAAGTGCCCCTTGATGCGATGGTTGTCGGCTTGGAAGGCATCAAGTTGGCTAGCTTGAAGCGAGTCTCCCCAGAACAGCAGTCCGATCTCGTACCTTACTTTGACCACTTAACTCAGCAGCTTGATCGCTTTCGCAAAATGTAACAAAATGTTAAGAGTTACTCAACATTTCTCATTGTGCCCCTATTGACTTTGAGCAAGCCATTGCAGGCATTTTGCCCCTCGATTGGCGTTGTTTCATTCATAATTCTTGATAGTTGGAAGCCCTGGCATATATGAAGATTGAAGATGCGCGATCTTGTCAACAATGTTGAACCAGATTGACAGAGTTCGATCGAACTCAAACTCGGTCTTCTCAAGGCTTTAATCAGCTTAAAAGAATAATTTTGGTTGCCTCTGGCAATTATGAATGTCCTTAATATCTTGAGACGATCGCTACTAAACCGCTGTTGTTAACCAGGAGAAAGCACTCCATGCCTTTTGGACCAGCTTCCCGATTGGGGGTCAGCCTATTTGATGAGACCCCTCCCCTTGAGTGGGTCCCTGGACGATCCGTAGAAGAAGTCGAAACATTGATCAATGCAGTGTATCGGCAGGTTCTTGGTAACGCCTACGTGATGGAAAGCGAACGGCTTGCCGTTCCTGAATCACAGTTTAAGCGCGGCGAACTAAGCGTCCGTGAATTTGTGCGCGCCGTGGCAAAATCCGGTCTCTATCGCACTAGATTTGTTGAAGCTGTACCGCGCTATCGCTACATCGAGCTAGCCTATCGCCATCTGCTGGGCCGTGCCCCGAATAGCTATGACGAGATGAAAATGCACAGTGCTGTCCTTGATACCAAAGGGTTTGAGGCAGATATTGACAGCTTCCTCGATAGCGATGAGTACCACAATGCCTTCGGCGAGAATTTTGTACCCTACATCCGGGGTTACAAGACCGAAGCCATCACCCACATGGTGGGCTTCACCCATACATTCCAGTTGGTGCGGGGCGCTTCTACCAGCTCTCTGAAAGCTGACTTGGCAGGCAAGTCACCAAAGCTGAACGCTTTGGTGATCAATGCCCAAGCGACCCCAGTGACCCCCCCTGGCAACACCTTCCGTGCTCCGGCAATCAACTCTTACGTCCGTCAAGGCGCAGGGGCAACCGAGAACGGCAAGACCTACCGGATCGAAGTCACAGGCTACCGTGCGAAGGCTGTCAACCGGGTTTCCCAGTTCCGGCGGTCCAACCAGGTCTATCTGGTTTCCTATGAGAACCTATCCCAGGAATATCAGAGAATCCACAGACAAGGTGGCACGATCGTCAGTATCAGTGCTGTTAACTAGATTCATCGGAAAAGAGGCCCGAGTTGAGCTCGCGCCTCTTTTCTGCTTTTAGAAGCTGATCGATAAAAATACCTTTGGAGGGATATTCCGATGGCCGACACAATGGAACTGTGGGCAAATGCTTCCACAGAAGATATTCAAACTGTCATTCGCGCAGTCTATAAGCAGGTTTTGGGCAACGCCCATGTCATGGAGAGCGAGCGCCTGACCACAGCAGAGTCTCAACTTTGCGATGGCAGTATTACCGTTCGGGATTTTGTCCGTTTGGTGGGTAAGTCGGACTTCTACCGCAAGCGTCACTTTGAGAAGTGTGCACCTAATCGCTTCGTGGAGCTGAACTTCATGCATTTTCTGGGTCGGCCTCCAGAAACGCAGGCTGAGATCTCTGAGCACATCCAGCGCTGTGTCAACGATGGCTATGATGCCGAAATCGACTCCTACATCGATAGCGATGAGTATACTGCCACCTTCGGTGAGAACCAGGTGCCCTTCAATCGCGGCGCACGCACGGAATCCGGACTGAGACAGAACACCTACAACAAGATGTTCGCCCTCGATCGCGGTCCTGCTCAACTGAGCGGAGCCGTTAAGTCCTCCCAGATGGTGGGCTTGAGTGCTGGTAACAAGATCACTGCTTCTTCTGCGACCGTGACAGGTTCAGGGACAGAGAAGAAATTCCGCATCGTGGTCAAAGGGGCTACTGGTGGCGTCCGTCGCATCAGCACAACGGAATACCTGGTTACAGCGGAAAAGATGTCTCCAACCATTCAGCGGATCAATCGCACCAGCGGCAAGATCGTCAGTATCACGGAAATTGCCTAGATCGATTGGGTAACAAATTTGACTAGCTGAAGTCTAAAGATTTAGCGGGTATTTTTGCAATGCCCGCTGGATCAGTCTTCTCTAAGTGTCGAGAAAGAGGCACTAGTCCTGCTTTACCCTCCCAGTATTAGGTCCGTTATAGTCCATGGATATTAATCAGTTTGTTGCCCGGTCCGTTGGGCGTTGGCGATCGCAGCGCAGCGCCCACCATCTAGCCTTTCGTCACTTTGAAGCAGTGGAGTCGGTGATTGATATCATCGGCCTTGACCTCAAAGACAATCGCGTGATTCAGCTTTGCCAACAACATGATGTCGATCCAAGCCTTGCAGTATCACCTTTTTATATGGCCTGGGAGGGTCAGTCGGATTGGGATGATACTGCTGTATCCAAAGGAAGCACAGTTCTTGTCCCAGTCCCTGATCCGGAAGATCCTGGCAAAGGCAAACTGTTGAGAGAGCAGGGCTATGCAGAGAGTGGGGCGGCGATCGGCCAGTACCATTTCACAGAGGATCAAACCTTCGTCCTGATCACCCCCTATGACCAGACTTCTGCGGAAGAGAAGATTTGGTTTGGCACCGATAATCTCAGATTCCGTGTTTCACTGATCAAGACAGCCAATGGGACGGGTGTCGTCACGGCATCCTTTGCCTCCGAAGTCCGCAGTACAGATCCATCCTAAATATCACGATCGGGCCTAGCCATGGAGAATCGAACTGCCTTAATGGATGATTTCATCACCCTCGCTCAATGGATGGCCAGCGAGTTTAGTAATCGGACCCAAGCGATTGAGCAGCCAAGGGACTTCGCCCATATTCACGTCTTCTTTCGGCCCCTCCCCTTTAAGTTCTTCCAAGGTATCGGCTTCTACTCCGAGCAAGTCTACGACTACGACCTATGGACCCCCTATCGCCAGGGTATTCATCACCTAGTTATCCAGAACAACCAAATCTATATCAAAAACTTCGGCCTCAAAAGTGCTCCTCGCTATGCTGGCTCAGGCCGTGAACTCTCTATTCTAAAGACAATCAAACCCAGTGATATTCAAGAACGCTGTGGCTGCGCCATGGTTTTTCATCGAGAGGGAACTCAGTTTTTGGGGCAAGTTGAGTCAGGACGGCAATGTTTGATCCCAAAGGAAGGGCGTCAGACCTATCTCGTGAGCGACGTGGAGATGACAGAGAACACTTGGGTCAGCCGCGATCGCGGCTATGACGTGGAGACCGATGAACAGGTGTGGGGATCAGAGGCCGGGGTTTTCCAGTTTGAGAAGCAGCAGAGTTTTGCCCAAGAGCTGCCACTTCAGGAACTTTTAGAGAGTCATGTGTACACTTGAATTAGCCACTCGTTCATGAATATTGTTCAATCTCAGCCCACCTCCGGAAGAGTTTTTGGCATGCTTCCCCCAGAAGCTCAGAAAAAGATACAGTCCTGGATTCGGAGTCGTCACCTGATTTGCTCCGGAAATTTCTACGTGTTTGAAAGTGTAGACTCCAGTGCGATCGAGCGATTCACTGAAAGTATAGAAGTACTAGGTGGAACCCTAATCTCTGTGGAGACTATTGGGAAGATCTGGATGGGCGATCATCGACAGGTTTTGCTCTATCGGGCAAAAGCCAGCCTGCATACCCCTTGCCACGATCTCAAGCAATATTGGATCAAATACGGCAGCTTTCGGACAAGGTTTGATGAGCAAGTTTAGGGGGACACAGTAGGAAGTTTTCCCCTCATGGTTGATAATCCATAGTTGACTCATGTGTTGACGCAACGATGGATTTACATCTTATCCTCTCAAACCTGCTGACCCCACCCATCCTATTCTTTGTGCTGGGAATGTTAGCCGTCTTTGCCAAATCCGACCTAGAAATACCAGCACCGATTCCCAAGCTTTTTTCACTCTATCTTCTTCTGGCTATTGGATTCAAGGGTGGCGTAGAACTTGCGAAAAGTGGCATCAGTGGTGAAGTCATCAGTGCCATTAGTGCGGCAATTGTCATGTCTTGTTTGGTACCCGTGTATTCTTTTTTCATTCTACGGAAGAAACTAGATGCTCCCAATGCAGCGGCAATTGCTGCAACCTATGGATCCATCAGTGCTGTTACATTTATTACAGCTACATCCTTCCTTGACCAAGTCCATGTGCCTTCCGATGGATTCATGGTGGCAGCCCTTGCACTGATGGAATCCCCAGCCATTATCATGGGCTTGATTTTGGTGAATGTCTTTGGCAAACGGGATAAGGAAGAGATGGATTGGGGAGAGGTCCTACGGGAAGCCTTCCTTAATGGTTCCGTCTTTCTGCTGATCGGTAGCTTAATTATCGGTGCGATCTCCGGAGAGCATGGTGAAATAATGCTCAAACCCTTTGTCAAAGACATGTTCTATGGGGCACTGAGCTTCTTCCTCTTGGATATGGGCTTGGTCGCAGCAAAACGGATTCGAGACCTCAAACGGACGGGCAGCTTTCTAATTCTGTTCGCGCTGCTGATGCCTCCCCTGAATGCATCCTTGGCGATCGGGATTGCTGCGTTAATTCATATGACCAAGGGCGATGCACTGCTCTTCGCTGTCCTATGTGCCAGTGCTTCCTACATTGCGGTCCCCGCCGCAATGCGTTTGACTGTCCCAGAGGCAAATCCAGGGCTCTATATCTCAACAGCCCTCGCTGTTACATTCCCGTTCAACATTACCGTCGGTATTCCCCTCTATTTTTGGGCAATCCAAACCATGTGGAGTTAAATTTTTATGCATCCCGTGAATCGGATCGAGTTGATCGTCAACTCGACAGAGATCAAGAAACTCACAAAGCTCCTAGATAAGGCAAATGTACCGGGGTACACTGTTTTCCGCCACGTCAATGGCAAGGGGGAATGGGGCGTTACCCCAGAGGATACAGCCATGATCGACCTCGATAATGCCTATATTCTAGTTTTCTGTCCAAGCGATCAGACCGAAAACCTACTTGGACAAATCCAACCCTTCCTCAAGAAATTGGGTGGGCGCTGTTACATATCCGAAGCCCAGGCCCTGTTTTAAACCCAGACCTTACTTTAGACAGCCAAAACCCTCTATACCAGTGACACCGTCGTGGCTTCAGCTCCGACGGTGTTATTGTTACTGGTGTAGTAGAAGTAGCTATCAGGCTCTTGCTTGAGATTGACACCATTGGCAACAATTCCCAAGACATTGGAGTTAGAGCGCCGCAGTAGTTCCTTGGCCGCCGTCGCACCGACAGAGGTCACAACACCGGGTCGGACGACCAGAATGACACCATCCGCAAGCTTGCCAAGAATCCCAGCATCGGCCATACCCACCAGAGAAGGACCATCCAACAGAACATAGTCATACTGCTGACTAACTTTCTGCATGAGATGGGTCATGGCTTCAGACTCCAGCAGTGTGAGCGGATCGGGTGGCATCACCCCCGAGGTCAACAGGGAGAGATTTTGGGTAATCTCTTGAATCGCCTGGGGCAGGTCATCGGGATCAACAATTACATTGCTCAGCCCCATGGAGTTCATCATCCCCCAAAGGTGATGCTGATTGGGCGATCGCATGTTCACATCAATCAGCAAAACTTTCTTACCGGACTGGGCCAAGGTGGTCGCAAGATTTGCTGCAACTTCTGATTTACCTTCTCCAGAGATAGAACTTGTGATTAGGATAGTCCGCGTCTTTTTATCCAAGCTTGTAAATTTCAGGTTCGCTTGAAACATCCGATAGGCCTCATGGATGATCGATCGCGGACCTGTCGCTGTCACCACCCTGGGTGAGATACCCGTGAGAGACAAATCCATGGGTAAGGCAGCTTCATGGGTCTTAAAGCGCGGAATCAGGCCCAAAAGACTATAGCCAAAGAAGGATTGAGCTTCCTTTACTGACTTGAGGGAGCGATCGATCAAGTCCAGCAGGAAAGCCGCCGCCACCCCCAGCATTAAACCAACGGCCAGACCGCCACCAATATAGACAGGCTTTTTGCTAGAGCCCGCTTTTTTCGGCGCACGGGCCTCTTGAATGATACGAGCATTACCGACCGTTTGACTTTCGGCAACACGAATGTCCTGGAGACGGGTACGTAGAGTCTCATAGGTCTTCTTGGCAATATTCAAGCGGCGCTCTAAGGCATCTTGATTCTTGACCAGGTTCGGTATTGTACTAGCTCGATCGCGATAGGTCGCTTGCAGCTGGGTCAACGTTGCAACCTTTTGCTCCAGACCTAAACGTTGGGCCTGAAGTTGTACAGCATCCGCTGTGAACTTCTGGCGTAGGGTACTCATCTGTAAGTCGCTGGCCTCTACACCATCATTGCCTGGCACCGCATTGCCAATCCGTTCCTGTAGGACAGATTTGAGTGCCGCTTCCTGTCGCTCTAGTGCCACAACGGAGGGATGACCCGCGCGATAGCGGGTCCGCTCTGTCGCTAGCTGGGTCTGAATTTTTTGAAGATCCCCTAGAGCAGACTGAACACTAGGAAGCTGACTCAGAGAAGCTGAGTCGATCGCTTGCTCTACAGGCATATCCACCCGCTGATCCAGGAGATTCTGCTGGGCCGAGACCTCCGCCAGTTGACTACGAGACTGATTGATTTGATCCGCAAGGGTCTTTAAAGTATCAACCGTGGCAAGAGACTCCTTCTCTAGGGCAAAGATGCGATTATCATTTTGGAAGGATTGGAGCACCTCTGCTGCGATTTCTAAGTCAGCTTGCGCGCGCGGAAGTTGCTGCTCAATGAATTCACCAGCAGATTTTGCCTCAGCACGATTAGTGACCACATTGCTCGCAATATAGGCCTTCATCAGCTCATTTACAACCGCAGAAGCCTGTTTGGGATCCCCTGAAGCATAGCTGACCTTAAGTACGTCTGTACCGACAACAGTTTCAACCTTAAGCTTTAAATCCTCAGCATCTAACAGCTGGCCCTGGGCATCGCGTAGATTCAGCTTCTGAATGACTTCTTGTATCAAAGGCAGGGATTGGACAACCACAGCCTGCGTGTCGAGCGGATTTCCTTCTCGCTTCAACGATTCAAGTGAACCAATTCGTTCGCCTACGCCTGTGAGAAAACCCGTACGGCTAGACTGAACAAGTAGCTGCCCTTGTGCTTTGTATTGAGGCTTCTCAGAGTAGGCAGAAGCACCTGCAAGAGCCGCCGTACTCACAGCCATACCTGAGATAATTAACCAGCGCCGTCGCAGGACTAACCAGTATTTTTGTAGGTCAATTTCTTCTGGATAGTGACGTTGATCCATGGTGCAGGGATTAAAGGTTTAGGAACGTAGTAATGTCTTGTATCTGAAGCATTAAGAGCTAGCACTGAAATTGGAGTCTCCTATCGCAATGGAACAGAAGCTATTGCATAGGCCATTGATTGAGATCGCATCTTGTAACCAAGGTATAAAGGATTACCCAAACTTCGACCAGAACTCTCACAGTTTTAGAACAAGCCATTTCAGGCTCACAGATTCAGGCTCACAGATTCAAGCTCACAGACAATTGCATCAAACGATTCGAAATTATTGAGAAGCACCTAGAGCCAATTAAACAGCCCTAATCAAAAGCTCGATCCTGAAGGCTAAGAGGCACCATATTAGTTAGGCTACCCAACTTAGCAGAAAAATTGCTTTTGACTACCTAATAATGTTTTACAAGGGTTTCCTGATACTTCAGGACATCTTGACCATTCTCCAGCCGCCAAGGACTACGATACAACCTAAAGCGCTGCTTTAGCACTAAGGTGAAAAATGGCAACGCATCTCCTAGGTATCGACGCCATAGGCGCTTTGGCTCACAGATTAGGCGATAGACCCACTCTAGACCCACCTGACTCATCCACCGGGGCGATCGCTGAACACTGCCCGCCTCGAAATCTATCGTGGCACCGATCGCCAAAAACACCTTAACACAGGGCATTTGGTCCCGGTACTGTGCAATCCATTGCTCCTGCTTAGGTGCACCCACACCAAGCGCTAGCACCGTCGCCCCTGAGCGGTTAACCCGATCGATCATCGCTTGACACTCGGCCGGATCGTGTTCGAACCCAAAGGGTGGGGAGTAGCAACCTACAACCATCTCACGCTGAACCTTCTGATTAATCAAAGTCCGAGCCTTATGGGCAACCCCTTCCGCCGCACCCATCAGAAAAATCGTCATCGAGGTATCCGCATGGTAGTAGCGATAGAACGCAGGAAACAAATCAGAACCGGATATTTTTTGACGAATAGGTGTTCCAAGAAATCGGGCAATATAGATCAGTAACTGGCTGTCACAGACTCGATAGTTGGCAACCTGATAGGCCCGGAAAAAGTCTTGGTTGCGCTGCATCTTCATCAAGTGATCGACATTCGGCGTAAAGACAGTCCCCCCATAGCGCAAGACCTCCAATAGCTCCAATAGCGTTAGATTGTCAATGACCGAATTTAACAGGCGAATCTGATTCATATCTCTCGGACGGCATAGAACCGACCTAACTGACGTTGCTTCCAAAATAGTAACGATACTTAATTGAACTAAAAATCTACCGGGAGGAAGGAATTTCCCATCCGTCAGCTAATCTTTGGGAGGATTTAATTCCTATTTTCTTTTCTAAAAATATTTCTTCTAGCCTCAATCGGTATCACCCCCCCATTTCCCGCTATGTCCGGATGATTTTCATGAAGCCTGCTTAAAGATCTTCATAGATTTTCTGTATAAACGTGTTGAGGCATAGAAAGTATTGTCCAAATTATGGGAAAAATCTATCTAGAGATTCCTGGTTATTGGCATTACTAAGGAAGAAATTAATTAAGACCAGCCTTACCTAGTTCCATGTCCTATAGATTCCTACGTATGCCTTCCCTTCAAAACTTCATCGGTCTCTTAGCTGGGAGCCTTTTAATACCTACCTCCCAAGTCGTTGCCCAGACGGCTCTACCCCCGTTTTCATCATCGGAATCCCTTTCTAGAAAGCCTTATAGCCCTCAAGTCATTCTGCCAGCACCAAGTCAATATAGTTACTACTTAGGTCCTGGTGATGAATTAAAAATCACCGTGGCTGGCTACCCAGAATATACAGGCTCCCAAATTATTTTGTCCGATGGAACGATCGCCCTGCCCTTAGTCGGTACTATCAATGCATCCGATCGCACACCTGCCCAGCTCACCCAAGAGCTAACAGTCCTCCTCAATAAATATGTCGTCGATCCCTCCGTCAGTGTCAGCATTGCCAGCCAGCGGCCGATCATCGTCAACGTAGCCGGAGAAGTTCAACGTCCAGGCCCCGTACAGCTACGGAGTATTAAAGCCGGAACAGACCTAGGTCAGAGTCTTAGCGTCGCAGGAGTAACATCCCAACAAAGACCCACCGTAACCGCAGCACTCCTAGAGGCTGGCGGCGTCACCCGTGAATCTGACATTCGCAAAATTGTTCTGAAACGCTATACCCCAAGCAGTCTTGCCCCTGCTAGCCCTGTGACGATCAACCTCTGGGACTCGGTCACTTCCGATGCAGCCAATCGAGATATCACCCTTCAGGATGGAGATACAATTTTCATTCCCAAAAACACAGGTGGGGATGCCTTAAACCCTCAAATTCTCGCACGTTCCACCGTAGCACCGCGTACCGTCCGGGTTAAGGTTGTGGGCGAAGTAAAGAAGCCTGGGGAATCCCTAGTGCCACCTGATAGCAACCTCTCTAGCGCGATCGCAATTGCCGGAGGTCCCACGGAGAAAGCAAGGATGAAAGAGGTATCCTTTATCCGCATGCTCCCCAATGGACAACTTGACCAAAAGACCCTAGACCTAAGACTACTGACCGATAGTATCCAAGTTCAAGATGGAGATGTAATCATGGTGCCTCAGACCGCTGGCGATCGAGGACTCGGCATTGCCAACCAGGTTGCTAGCCCCTTAGGTCTACTGCTGAGACTTTTCGGCATTCGTTAATCGACTTGAAACAAACAGAAGGGCAGATCGCACGATCCACCCTTCTGTTTATTCAGCTCAAATCAAGCTTTCAAACTGCTTCTAAGATAATTGACCAACATACGAGGCGCACAGTCCAACCAAGTCCGACTAGAGAAGAACTGGTCAAAGTAATATTTCGACTCAGGAATTTGGAAGACCCGATGCAGGCTCTCTCGGCCACTAATTTGACCCACAGCATGGGAGAAGCGGCGATTCGTAAAGGGTGCTGTCTCAGGAAACCGCTGGCGCAGGTAGTAGGACGTGCGAATGTTCGTTTCCCCATGGAGCAACCCCGTATCCTGCCGCTGAGCATAGAGATTTTGCCATGGATCCGATACTGGGATAGCGCCTGGCCGTAAAGATACCCCTTACCCAGGAAAGCAGCTGACAGGCAAAGGAAGTTATCGGACGAAATCCGCAGGGCCTCAGGCATCGGCAAGATCTGTTGGAGGATCGATCGCCGAAAACATAACGCACTGGTCGGTGGCAAATAGGGCAGCTCCTGGCCCTGACGAATCATGCCCCGTAAATCTAGAACTTGAGTCTCAAAGGAACCATGATCCGGACTGACCTCGATCGGATCCCCCGCCGCATTGACATCCTGCAAGGCATGGAATACCCAATCAACTTCTGGCATTGACTGGAAAAGACTCACAACCTTCTCCAGTTTATCTGGTACAAAGACATCATCTGCATCGAGGAGACAAACAATCTCTCCCGTAATCTCTGGCAGACCTGCATTGAAGGCAGAGCCCTGGCCACCATTCACCTTGAACACAGACTTAATCCGATCGCCGTAGGACTCAATCACAGCCCGAGAATTATCCTTGGACCCATCGTCCACCACAATGACTTCAACGGACTGATAGGTCTGTCCCAAAGCACTATCGATAGCACAAGATAGGTACTGCTCGTAGTTGTAGTTATCGATCAAAACTGTGACAAGAGGATTCTGTTGCAACATAGTATTTGGTAAGGGACAGCAGGAGCTTAAATTAGATGCCAGACTTCGGAACCAGCACCTTCGCTGGAATACCCACAGCAGTCATACCATCTGGCACATCACAGAGGACGACAGCATTAGCCCCAATATTCGTGTCATCGCCAATCACGATCGCACCGAACAACTTGGCACCAGCACCCACATTGACGCGCTTGCCCAGTTTGGGTGCCTCGGTGAGTCGATCCATATAGCGAATGCCCAAAGTTGTTCCCTGACGGATGATAGAGTCATCTCCGATTTGACAGTTACCATGGACCACGATATTGCCTTGATGCTCTACAACAACCCGACGACCTAACTTGACCGTATAGGGCAGTTCAATCCCATAATGGTTGCGAACGCGACGAAATAGCATCGTATAGACCAAGCTAAAAGGCATTCGTAACCATCGAGAGGCAATTCCCATCCGCCAGACCCCAAACCGATGGATCGCCACGGCGCGAAAGCCAGGTTTAGTCCAATCCCGGCCATGGGCAATCCAATCTTCTCGAATTTGAGAAAACAAACTGAGGTCCGATCGCTCCGGCTGACCAGAAGAAGATAGTGGTGGATTTATTAAACTGGCCATAGAAGATATCAAGAAGGTGAAAAAGGGGTCTCAGCATCTTTTAGAAGTACTGGTGGACCAGTTATTCTAGGTTGATAGCCAACCATTACAGATAGAACAGTAGTGATATATAGAGACCAGTACAAACTACCTGTACGTAGCAGATAGCTTTCTGTCAGATTATTCATGGCCAAAAAGGTGAGATAGGCTATTCCCCAATAATTCTCTGAATCATCCGATGCATAGGCCTGCTTAAGACTTCGGATATAGGCCATAGCATAGCTCACTAAAAATAGACTTAATCCCACCATCCCCGTATCTAAGGTCAAGTCTAAAAAACCATTATGCCCATGGGGCACAACAAAGCCCTGGGCGACAACAGAGCCAACCGAAGCACCATAATGGAGCTTGAGACTCCAGAATGCACCACGGCCATAGCCTAACAGAGGATGCTCTTCTAGGAGATAGTTTATGGATGTAGTCCAAATGGGAGTTCGCCCTGAGATAGAAGGATCTTTACCCAGCCCCGTCACCAAAGCGACCCAATTTTGGGTGAACAGAAATACGAAACATCCACCAATCAAAACAAATAAATCCACAAAAACGACCGTGGCCTTCCCCTTCCAACGAAATTTCCGATAGAACGCTAGGATTGAGACCAAAACTAGAGAAAGAATGAGAGAGGTCTTGGAAGTAGACATCAGCATCATAATAAGCATGAAACCAAAGCCCCCCCAGCGGAAAAGCTTGTTCTCTTCCTTCGGCAACAGAAAAAAAGCCAAGGATCCCAGCACCATCATACTTCCGAAGGTATTCTTATAGTCATAGAGCCCCTTCCAAGCGCCTGGATGATCCGCTAAATGTTTTCCAATAGAGGGCATTCCAACGGCCAAGGCTGTACTAAGCAGTCCCCCGATCCCAAACGTTATGGCAATCAGCTGAACCTGTTGGCGAAAATCAAACCGCAGGGCCATGTAGAGACCAAATGCTGTCATCTGGAAAATCTCGCGCATTGCTGTATTAGTTAAGTCTGCATCGACAGACCAAAGGCCCGAGAGAATCACCACGATCTGCAATAGCCACAACCAAGGATCGCGCCCCAAAAACCACAAAGCGCGCTTCCACTGTGCTATCACCGCCACAGTTGAGGCAAACCAAATAGCATAGCGAATCAGTGTGATAATCGATTCGGGGATCAATCCAGGCTCACGCGTGGCCTCATTGGCCCCGATCGAAAATGCACCAGAAAAAAAAGTCAAGCCAAAAATGACAAAACATTTTTCTATGAAAGGTAGAAAACGGCTGAGGCTCATTGAAGGATCACGCTAGATTCCGTTTAGATCGATCGAATACAATATTTTCAAAGGAAGGACAGAAAAAACTTGGCTCAACCAGTAGGGCACAATAACAAAGGAAAAGACATCCAAGGAACGACCCTACTATATATTTACATCCTCTCCATAGTTCTACCCGGAGAGCCTTGTCAATCTTTAAATAGACCAGAAAATTCCTGGGAAGAAAAGATTCATCTATCTTAAGACATACGTCTTAAAGACCATTGCTGATTAGGCTTGACTATGCTTACCTAGAGAATAAAGACTGACAAACAATAGACATAAAACTGAGATTACACCTCTTGCCCCAGCGGCCCCTCTGGATCAATTCTCCCATGAGCCATTATACCCAACGTCTAACTCTCATCATCACAGTCACTAGCCTAGTCTGTGGCCTATGCGTGGCACTGCGATCACAATCCCAACCTGCCCACACCATCAATAACCTAGAAGAACCAACGAACACTGTCACACAGATCTATCCGGTTCGAGAAGACTTCTTAGCGGTTGAGATCAGCACGGGCTCAATTATCCATGCTCAACAGCAGACCTATAAGCCGGAATTGGGCGATCGCGTCGAACCACAGACTAATAATAATGACCTCGTAAAAAACCTACTCAAGGTAAAAGGCAGTCTTATTGGTAAGGACAAAAAGATTCTATATCCCTTCGATCAGCGATCGGGAATAACCCTAGAAGCCAGTTGGCTAGCCAACAAACAGACCTACAGCATTCAGTCCTCAGACGACCCACAGTACAAAACACCCAAGACGCCTAAACAGGTTCACCACAAAACAAAACCTACTGACATCGGGGAGATCAACGGCAGCTACCATGCCTGGCAACAGAAACACACAGCCTACCTACAACTTCCCACCCCCCTGACCCCAGGCAAAACCTACCAGATCACATTCCAGGGCAACAGCCTCAAACCCAAGATCTACACCCATCAACCAACCTTTGGCAGGTCTGAAGCGATCCATGTCTCACAACTCGGCTTCCGACCAGACGATCCCTCAAAGCTCGCCTTCCTTTCAACCTGGATGGGCTCCGGTGGTAGTCTCATTTACCACGAACCCAGAACGTTTTGGCTAAGGGAAGAACAGAGCGGACGAACAGTATTCAAGGGAACCATCCGTCTCCGGCGAGATCAAAGTGAGACAGAAGACCCAAAAGCCAGGAACTATAATGCGACACCAGTGTACGGACTAGACTTTTCTGACTTTGAGCAGCCTGGCAGCTACCAAGTTTGTGTCACGGCGATCGGCTGTTCCTTCCCTTTCTCTATCAAGCAGGATCAATGGGAAAAAGCCTTCTATATTGCTGCACGGGGGTTTTATCACCAGCGCAGCGGCATCGAAATGAAGCAGCCCTACACCTCCTTTAAGCGCCCCCTCAACTTCCATCCAAAGATCGGCACCACAGTCTACGCCTCCACCACCCGCCTCATGGATACGGACCAGGGCCTCTGGGGAAAGCCGGGCTTCTCCGAACAACTCGCCAAGACAAAAACTAAAACCATTGTGCCTAATGCCTGGGGCGGCTACTTCGATGCCGGAGACTGGGACCGCAGGATTCAGCATGTTGATGCAACCCAAAACATCCTAGAGCTAGCAGAACTCTTCCCTTCATTCATAGCCCAGACAACCCTCAACCTCCCAGAATCCCAGAACAAAACCCCTGACCTGATTGATGAAGCCCTCTGGAACCTAGACTTCTATCGTCGCCTCCAAACCCAGGATGGCGGTATCCGTGGTGGTATCCAATCCATCACTGACCCCAAACGTGGTGAGATGAGTTGGCAAGAATCTGGCGAAGTCTATGCCTATGCCCCAGACCCATGGGCAAGCTACATCTACGCAGGCGGAGCCGCACAATTAGCTCAATGGCTCAAAGATCACAATCCAGAATTATCAAAGACCTATCAGGCCAGCGCCATCAAAGCCATGGCCTATGCCGAGCGAGAATTGCCATTACTGACCGAAAAAGACTCGCCCAAGGAGATTCGCGATCGCCGAAACTATGCTGCCCTAGAGCTATACCGCCTCACGGGAGACAAACAATGGCACCAAACCTTTATCACCAGCAGCAGACTCAAGGAACAGGGCAACCCCACCGATCGCCGAGGCCAGCTATCTGCCGCCTTTCTGTATAGCCGGATGCCCAAAGCTCAAACCGATCCGAAACTTCAAGAAGAAGCCCGTCAGGCAATCTTAACCGAGGCAGACATTGCCCTAGCCCAAACCCAAAAAGCCGGATTCGGCTGGGCCAAAACAGAGCCTGACGCACCAATCGGCTGGGGGCATGGCCTAGGAGTCCCCCACTCGATCGCCCTCCTAAGGGCTCACTTCCTGACCCAGGAGACCAAATACCTGAGTGCTGCTCTCCTATCAAGCCAATTCAGCGCCGGGGCCAACCCTGACAATATAATCTTCACGACTGGCTTGGGCCTACGCAGTCCCAAACATCCCCTAATCTTTGACCAACGCCTCAGTAACCAAGCTCCACCACCAGGAATCACAGTCTACGGCCCCTTTGACACTCAGTTTTATGGCGATTTTTGGACCATTAAAGAATTTAAGGAAAGCCTCCAGCCAAGCATTGAGTCCTGGCCATCAGTTGAGACCTACTTTGACGTCTTTCTCATGCCCATCACCACAGAATTTACAATCATGGAAACCATGGGACCAACAACCTATACCTGGGGCTATCTAGCCGCTCGACAAAATATCAAGCTAGCCAAAACAACACAATAAAACCACATAAGCCTAGTAGTTTTACCCACACTTCAAAAAAATAGCCCGGTCAAGCCTCCTGCCTATACGTCCAAAGACGGATCTTTTCAGAAACCAATCAGTTTATCAGGGTGATGATGTTATACCTCTGTAGTAATAGATAGTGCCCCCCTTACGATCCCCGAATGGCTATTGCATACCTTGTCAATCAACATCCAAAATTCAGCCAAAGTTTTATTCGGCGCGAGATTCTTGCCCTAGAAAGCTTAGGCACTCCAGTCATACGATTTTCCGTCCGATCGGGGGAAAACCTAATTGTTGATCAAGCCGATCGCGAAGAATTCAACAAAACAAGCGTTATTTTATCCGTGGGGGCCATTGGACTTGCCAAAGCAATCCTCTCCAGCATTGCAATCCGCCCCAAAAAATTCATAGCTGCCCTCAAACTCGCTATCCAGACAGGACTTAAGTCCGATCGAGGACTCCTACTCAACCTAATCTATCTGGCAGAAGCAGCCGTCCTATACCAGTGGCTCAAACGAGACAAGATTAAACATCTCCATGTCCACTTTGGCACCAACTCCACCACCGTCGCCATGCTCTGCCATGCCCTAGGTGGACCTAACTATAGCTTTACTGTCCACGGACCTGAAGAATTCGATCGCCTTGTGGGGCTCTCCCTCACGGAAAAGATCCACCGCGCCGCCTTTGTCGTCGCGATTAGCTCCTTTGGACGCAGCCAACTCTATCGATGGTGCCATCACCACCACTGGCCTAAAATTAAGGTCGTCCATTGCGGCGTCGATCAGAATTTTCTTGAGCACAAAATTACCCCCATCCCAAAACATGCCAACTTCACCTGTGTCGGTCGGCTGTGCGAACAAAAGGGCCAATTACTGCTACTGCATGCCGCCAAGCAACTGGTCGAGGAAGGCTTTGATTTCCGGCTTACCTTAGTCGGGGACGGGGAAATGCGATCGGACCTAGAAACCCTCATTACTCAATGGCACCTGGAAAACACCGTTGTCATCACAGGCATCGCCACCACAGACCAAGTGCAAAGATACCTCCTAGAATCCCGTGCTTTAGTATTACCTAGCTTTGGAGAGGGCTTGCCCGTGGCCATTATGGAAGCCCTAGCCTTGGGTCGGCCCGTCATTAGCACCTATATTGCCGGGATTCCAGAACTGGTTAAACATGGAACAAATGGCTGGCTAGTGCCCGCTGGGGACATTGATGCCCTGACGCAAGCACTTAAGGAAGTGATTAACACCCCCGTAGAACAGCTAGAACAGATGGGTAAACTAGGAGCTATGGCTGTGGCCCAGAGTCATGATATTCAGAAAGAAGCCCAATATCTGAACGAACTGTTCCAGCATCAACTTCAGCCTCAAGCCGCCCCTTCACACCTCATACCCACCCCATTGACCTCGATCGCATCATGACGACCCAATCTCTCAAACAACGTGCCGTCAGCGGTGCAATCTGGACTATCGTTGGGTATGGCGGCAGTCAGCTCCTGCGTTTTGGCAGTAATCTGATCTTGACTCGACTATTAATTCCGGAATATTTCGGCTTAATGGCGATCATCAACACATTACTGGCTGGCATCCATCTCTTTTCAGATCTCGGTGTCGGCCAAAGCATTATCAATAATAAACGAGGCGAAGAGGAAGATTTTCTCAATACAGCCTGGACCGTCCAAATCATTAGAGGCTTCATCATTTGGGGGATCTGTTTGGTCGCGACCATCCCCATCGCTCATTTTTACAATGATCAGCGATTATTAAGTCTCATTCCCATCGTCGGATTTTCAGGAGTCATTGATGGGTTTCAGACTACTCGGTATCACATAGCCCAACGGCGGATGGAGCTGCAAAACTTCATTCTATTTGAACTACTCGTACAGACAATTGCCATTAGCTGTCTAGTCACCATGGCCTACTTCCAGCCCACGGTCTGGACCCTAGCCGTGAGTAGCATTATCAGTACAATGGTGCATACATTCTTTAGCTTTCTCTTTTTCCCAGGTCCAAACCACCGTTTACTCTGGGAAAAAGAGGCCCTTCATGACCTTACAAGTTTTGGACGTTGGATTTTCCTAGCTTCAGCAATGATGTTCATTGCCGAACAGTCCGATCGACTGATTCTAGGCAAAATTATTGGATTGCCAACCCTGGGCGTCTTTACAATTGCCTACACCTTAGCCAACATGCCTCGGGAAATCCTGAAAACACTAAGCTACAGAGTGATCATGCCACTGGTGGCGCAATCCCTAGATCTATCCCGTTTAGAACTCAGGACTAAAATTCTCAAGCAGCGTCAAAAACTCCTATTTTTGTGCATTCCCTGTCTAGCCATATTAGTTGTGGGAGGCGATCGCGTGATAGCCCTACTCTACGGACATCGCTACATCCAAGCAACATGGATGATGCCAATCATCTGTGTTGGTCTGTGGTTCTCTATTCTGTTTCAGAGCATTAGTGAGACCCTCGTAGCCATTGGAAAGCCTTCCTACTTAGCCCCAGCCCAGTTCATTCGATTCCTAGCAGTCGCCATCGGCATCCCCACAGGCTATCACTTTGCCCAAATTCCTGGCGCAATCTGTGCCCTGGCGATGAGTGATGTGCCCCTCTATCTGACCAACTTATTTGCTCTAGCCAGAGAAAAGCTATCACCCATCGCCCAGGACGTCCAAATGACTTTTTACTTTATAGTCACCCTAGGTTTGCTGCTGCTGGTTCGCTACCAATTGGGCTTCGGCACCCCCATTGATAATCTTTGGCTAGTTCATTAAACGCGCTGCAAGACCTGCTCCAACTCATCACGCAGCAGACCACAAATCTGCTCGCGGTGTTTAGGTTGGATGAGACGCGCGCCTTTGATCCAGTAGGTCACCATCGATCGATCAAGATTTAGATACTCCGCCAACTTCGATCGACTGAGACCCCGAATGGCCAGGGCCTCCGCCAGCACTCTGCCCGTAAACCGCTCTGACAAAGGTAAATCAGCTTCCTGGAGCTCTTGGAACACAGGAGATAAGATAGTCACCTCCGCCTGCAACCAACGTTCCAGCCAGCTTTCACTAGCAGTATCGAGATCAATCTGCACTGGATTGGCCTGGTGCCAAGCAGGCTGCAACTCCACAGGATAGGTCTCCGCATCGAACAATACGGTCCATCCCAATTTTGACAGTGTTCTCAAAGCTGTATTCCACAGAGAAAACAAATAGTTCCGCCGATCCCTACGTCGGTCCATCTCCATCAGCACCGACTTAGACTCAACCTGCTCCAAGAGATGACCCACCACATAACGATCGCCCGTCTTGAGCTGACTAGTCAAGGTTAAAAACATTGATAACTTAGCCGCTAGGGGCTTTTTGTAGGGATTGATTTGAAGAGTCCCCTGGGCCATTTGACCATACAGCCGCAACGACGAACGACGCCTATAGTCCGAAACATCAGGGAAATAGGCACTCCAGTAAGCCATCCCCACCCGAATCGTCAGATTTTGAGGCTCTTCCGGTTGATAGCTAGAAACAGAAGCCAGCTCCGTATCAACCGTCTGGGTAATCATGCCCTCATACTCCAACTCCTCCAAAACCCAGAGCGGCACCTTTAAAGCTTTAAACGTATGGGTCTCCGGATCCACCTGATTAATCAACAAGAAGAGATTACAAACCATCTCAACCAAGTTACCTAGATGTCGAAGGCGCTTACCTTGACTCAACGCTTGCTCAGGATCCCAAATATTCAGATCAAACAGATCCCGCACTCGAATCTCGACCATCTCCTCCCAAGGATCTTGGGTCATGGTCGATCGCACCGCTAGGGCCAAAAAAGTGTAGGCCGTCTCAATGTCATACTGCTGAATGATCTCCCAGGCCACCTGGGCCAAGACCACTGCCACCCGCTGGGTAGACTCATCGCCCCGCACCACAGCATGCTCCAAAAAGACATCCCCGACCACCTGCCGCCAATGGGCATAGTGGGTCGAAGGAATCACATTCTTGGCCGCCTGAGCTTGGGCAATCTCCGCCGCCACAGTCTGAAAACGACGGGGATCCCCCTCCTTCAAAGGTCGTTCCGCAGACTTGCGGCTATACAAATTTTGCAACGAGGTCTGCCAGTCTAACTGTGGGGTTGACTGTGGGGCTGGCTGTGGGGCTGACTGCGGTGGATCTGACTGACCACCCTTTAACTGTCCCTCGACTTTAGCCCCCTTGGGCTTTGGCGTACGCTGTTCCATCGGCTCAATCCTATTGGCACGCCCCATCGGTGCCGAGGCGAGCTTCTCTTCCCCCAGCGTACTGCGCTTTTCCCAGGATGTGTACTTTTGAGGCCAAGAGTTCACAATTCCATCCTCCGTTCAAATTTTGAATTTCGCCAATCTGAAATTACTAATTTCGCCAATCTGAAATGGACAATTTCGCCAATCTGAAATTACCATGTTTTGAAGCATATTTATCCTGTTAAGAATAATCAAAACAACCTAAATGCTTCTGTATCAGTTGCTTTAAATTTCACCAATCTGAAATCAGAGATTCCAGCCAAGGAATTTCGCCAATCTGGAAAGCACCCAAATGAGGATTTTTGCCAATCTGAAAAGCCGAGAAGTTGTCCATTGTAGACAAACTGAGCTATAAAAGGGCTTACATTAAGCTATTACAAACCAGTTTCGTCAAAAGCTATTCAAACTGCTCACCCTACCGCGATCGGCCCTCTCTCATCGCTTCTTGACCCGTGATTATTACTGTTGCTAGCTTCAAAGGTGGCGTCGGCAAAACCACCACCGCAATTCACCTGGCCTGTTTTTTTGCCAATCAAGGAAAAACGCTCCTCGTCGATGGCGACCCCAACCATAGTGCCTCTGGATGGGCCAAGCGTGGCGACCTTCCCTTCAAAGTAGTTGACCTAATGCAAGCCCCTATGCATTCAAGGAACTATGAGCACGTGGTAATCGACACAGCAGCCAGACCCAGCCGCGACGATCTCGAAGCCCTGGCCGATGGCTGCAACCTACTAGTATTGCCCACCACCCCCGATGCTCTATCCATGGACGCCTTACTCCAAACCGTAGACCTTCTACAGACCCTCGGCAGCGATCGCTACCGAATCCTCCTCACCATCATTCCGCCCAAACCCCGCAAAACAGGCGCTCTTGCCCGTGAGGCAATGACTGGCCTCCCCCTCTTCAACCATGGCATTCGCAGATTTGCCGCCTACGAGAAAGCAGCCCTTGAGGGGAAACCCGTCTATGACGTCTCCGATACCAACGCAAAGATTGCTTGGAGAGAATATGAAACGATCGGGCAGGAGATCTTGGCATGAGTCCTGAGAAATCTAAGAACCAATTTGCGATCCTCTTCCAGCAATATCAGACTCAACAAGCTGAAGATCCTCAGGACTTAGCAAAATCACAAAAAAAAAATATCCTCCACAAAAAAAAGCGCCAAAACGACTAAAAAATCAAAACCTAAAGTCCCGGAAATTGAAACCCCAGAGATTGAAGCCCTAGAAGCTAAAACCCTAGAGATTGAAATCTTAGAGGTTGAGACGCCAGAGGTTGAACCTTTGGATGACGACCTCGATCAAGGCAATCTTGAAGTCATCCGAGCGACCCGAACACTGCCACCTCGTCGGCCCCGAAAGCAGGAGAGACCACAAAATCCTACGCTTCAGAAGCTCCTAGACGAGGAAGCCCTCAAAGAAGCAGAGGAGCAATCAGGCCCCAAAAAGCGGGGCCGCCCAGCCAACGGAAAACGTTCCGACCCTAATTGGTCCGCCCGAACCTTTTACATTCGCAAAACCACCGATGCAAAGGTCGAGCGCGTTCTAGATCAAATGAAACGCTACAACATCAACCTCGACAAATCAGAGCTGATCGATCTGCTGCTAGAAGCCTGGTCGATGGTGGAATCCGGCGAGATCGATGATTTTCAGATTGGCGAAATTCTCCAGATCGATCCACCAAAACTCAAGTAGGGCAAGAGTTTTGTCTATTTTCAGTTCTCAAAAACTTGAATTTTGCCAATCTGAAAATCAAATTTCGCCAATCTGAAATTCTAGAACCTTTGTTAGGTGGGAAATGGAACAGAATTCCTCGGCGAATGCGGGATTTTCCTAATCAAGTTGATTATTTCCTGAAACTTTTGATTTAGATGGACGAACGTAGTCTTTTTGTACTTTTCAAACTCATTGTTGAGAAGACTCGACGACAAGTAGTTACCCCTTTCTATAACTATTGATTCAATGGGGGTTACTACAGATGGAGAGGGAGGATCCTTGGGCTGTAGTAGGCAATCGCTTGTCTCAACATTGTTGCTGCATCGGCGTTGATGACGGCGATGGATGATTGTGATGACGGTTTGATAGTGGTCGAGATCGAGGGTATAGAAGCGCTTTTGTTGACCTCGGGATCCAAGGCGTTGCGATCGGACCTTTAGACCTAACTGTAGACAGAGGCGTTGGAAGATCCAGCCATTGTTGGCATGTTCTTCTGCGGGGACGGTAAAGCCCAGGATTTCTTTGACGTTTTGGCGGTGGCTTCGGACTGCGCTGCCTAGGGGTTCTAAATCTTCATTGCTCCAAGTCTGTCCTGGTACTAGAAAGGGCAACAGTCCGAGGCGATCGCGAACAAACTGTTTCAAGGCTTCAAACCGCATGTCGAGGGGCAACAGTTCCTGTCCCCACTGGGCCTGACGAGCTAGGGCGGCTACATCTTTGGCTAGGGCAAAATCTGTGCCGTAGAAAAGTGCTTCCAACTGGGGAATAGTCTGGCGATATTCCTGGTAGAAGGCAATATCTTCGGGTGTGATCTGGTGGGTTGCTAAAAATTCTGAGGCCTGGGTCTTCTCTATATTGAGCTTGTCCTCAGGAGTTAAGATTTCTTTGACTTTGAGGGCCTGGAATTCTTCTTTGCTGAGAATCCTCGCTGTTGAGATGGCGATTTGGTAATCCCGCTTTGCCTGTTGTTTGGCTTCCTTCATTTGGATTCGGGGTGATCGCTGGTCTGCTTCAGATTCTAGGGTTTCTAGGGTGACTTGACTGCCTTCACTCTCTAGCCGTGCCTGGAGGCGATCGCGCAGGGACCATAGAGATTGATTAGTTTGGGCGACGAGTTGGGCGAAGGTTTGGATGTGGGGGCTGTCTTGCCAGAGCTGTTCTGTCAGTTCCTTACCGAGCAGGTCTGAAAATCCTAGGGAATGACGCAGCAGGGCGGCTGTCATGTCAATTTTGGTCTTGAGCTGATAGCAGATGATATTGGGATTGGTGCTGGTGCTGAGCTTGTGGAAGTTCGTACCTTGTTTGGTGCACCAGACGACGCGGGGGACATTGTCGCGAACTCGATTGAGGGCTTGGGCGGCATCGGCATCGGTGATTACGCCGTAGAACAGTCCATAGACCACATCTATATGGGGGACTTCAATGCTGACACCAGTGGTGAGGCTGGGAGTGGCAATCACCCAGTCGTAGTGACTGATTTCTTGGTTGGGATTGGTGATGAAGGCGCGTTGCTTGGGGTTGCTGGAGGTTTTGCTGTTGATGAGTAGGCCATTTTTAGCTTGTTTGCTTTGGTTTATTACCTCTTCTAGGGCTTCAGAGGCGCCGATGGAGTCGGTGGCAATGAAGATTCGTTTGCCAGTGGTGAGGTCTTGCAGGATTTGATCGATGATCGGGTCTTCTTTGGTGTTTTGAAGAAATTTGACGGGGAAGCTTTGGGGGCGATAGGTGTTCTGGATTAAGTAGATTGCTGTGGGCTGGTTACGCAGGTTGCGAATGTAATTGATGCCGATATCTGCGGCATCAGCGTCGGCCAGGATGATCAGCTTGGCTGCCTGGATCACGGCTTGGAATCTAGCGAGGAGGAAGGCTCGTTTTCCGTCTTTGTCACAGGTGTTGCTCAGGAGTAGGTGGCGCAGGACCTGCATGAATTCATCGATCACCACAATTCCATCGCGAAACTCCTCAGGATTGATTCGCCCCAGGCTATCGACACAGAGGCCAACGCGGTGGGTGAGGCCCGAGGCATTGAGGGCTTGGCCTCGGAATTCGTCGAGGTCCGATCGATAGTCCAATCCCATGCGATCGCACAGGTTCCGCATCAAGGCAATGCGGTGGCCGAGGGCAATCACGCGATCGCTTGTGTGGATCCGTTCGACGATGGCCTTAGTTTTGCCCGTGCCTTTGGGGGAGGACAGGACTAGGATGCCTGTGTCTGGAATCGAGGTGGATGCCTGCCAAGGTTTGAATTCAGCTTGGTGGACGGAGAGGCTGGGTGTTTGTTTGAGTTCCTGGGCTTTCTGCCATTGCCATTGCCAGAGGTTGAGTGCTAGGGCTTGGGTGAAGGCTTCGGCAAAAGCTGTGGATCCTCTGGCCACGATGAAGTCATCAACCCCTTTCTCGGGACCAGGGAGGGTGATGACGCTGACGGTGGATCCTGATTGCTGGAGCAGGCGGCCTGTGGTGGCGATCGCTAGGTTGACGTTGTGGCGGGTATTGGCCTTGGTGTCATGGTCAAAACAGAGGTAGAAGGGGCGTCCGGTTTGGGCGAAGAGCGCCAGTTCTGGAATCAGGGTTTCGCTCCAGATTTTGCCAGCGCTGTCCCGCATGACTCGGCGGCCATTGAAGACGCCTGGGAGGGCGATCGCGTCGTAACCCAAGCTGATCAGGGCTGCTGCCTTCTTGACTCCCTCGACAATCAGGATGGGGCGATTGGCATCGGCTTGGACTTCAGCCCAGCGGTTGGGATGGTCTGGATCCAGAAGGAAGAAGGCGCGGGTGGGTGTCTTGAGCGGATGCTCGTACTTGATGGTTTTGTTGCGTTCTAGATCGACGCGGGGGCGATCGGGCTTGAAACAGCCCCAGAGCATGGGATCCCAGGACTTCTCAGGGTCCAGGCCACTGCACCACCAGCCGCCTGCCTCGATGTGGCTGTATCGGTTGAGTACTGCGGTGGTCAGTCGGCCTGAGTTGGTGCGGGCCAGTCCTGGGGCGGAACAGAGGCGATCGAAGGGCAGGTCGCCCTCTAGGCTAGTGAGATTGGCGGCGATGATCTGCGGGGCTATACCGCTGTCTAGCCACTCTTGCCAGTGTGGTGCATTGATATGGCCTGGAATGCCTATGGAGGCTTCCAGAAGGGAAATGGATGGCATCGTATGCTCTCTCTACAAGTTAGGTGGAGAGGGACATAAAGAGCAAACTGACACCAAACTCAAACAGCTTTCAGAGATTGGACTACTTGCGGTTCGTCACAAAATCTTTTAGACTGGAAGCTAATATTTGACAACTGTTACTCCTGCGAAAGAGTTTTTTTGTTGTTTGGGTTGGTGTCAGTTAGGTCAGACTTTTAGAAGTGTCTGGCTCTTTATGTCCCGATAACCCTTTTTAGAAGCCTGAAGGTCATTGGTCGTGACTTTCGGGTTTTTTATTGGTAAGGTTCTTTGGGTCTTGGACTGATGACCTAGGGACGGTCTTGATCTTGCGATCAAAGCACTTTAGACATAAAAGGGTGGCGATCGGTAGGCTTTGGTCAGTCTTGAGGCCCACTAGGTGGATCGATCTAGATCGATTGTCTCGAAACGAGATTTACGACCTAAACAGACTGAATGGCGGCTTACAGATCAGTTTGATACTAGTTAATCACAATCTTCCCCAGGATCAATATCTATCCCAAGATAGTTCTCTTCAAAATGGGCTTGGGGTGGGGGCAGAAATGCTCTGGGATGCTTTGCTAGGAGTCGTTGTGGCGATCGATCGATTTTTTCTTTTTTGCGAACTTGATTACAATATGTTGCGTAGGATCCATGCGATTGCTAGATCCATTGTCAGGATTACCTTTGAGCCCATCTTTTCGTATTTTCGGATTGGCAAAAATACATTTTCAGATTGGTGAAATTAGAATTTCGGATTGGCGAATTGGCGAAATTAGAATTTCGGATTGGCGAATTGGCGAAATTCAAAAGCTTTATGTGGCAGGGGTTTCAAATTTCGGGTTGGCGAAAATAGCTGTTTTGTAGGGCCATAATCCAGGCTTTAGATAGAAGTTAGACGTGGTTTCGGGCTGAAAAGTTGACTTGCGGGAGCGTCAATGGAGTGGGTTGCCCTTAGTCCTGTTGACCGAGACAATGTAGAAAGTAGATCAAAACTCTTTTAGGAAAAGTTATGTCTGAATCAACCACTGTACCCACAGCCCAGGAGATTACCGAGACCATTCAGGAGCTCGAACAGTACCGTGAGCGTTTGGTCTCTGAGACGATGGAGACGGCTAAGAAGGCAAAAATGATGAAGGCTACTGTGATGGCCCAGCTGGAGCCGGAGCTTGCCCATATTGATGCGGGCCTTGCGGGCCTCCGCGCCCAGCAAGCTCAAATCGAAGCCAGTAATTAGACCGCAGTTGAGATCTTGGGCCGAATAAGTCTACCTAAAACAAATCGCCAGCTATGCCTATGTCAGGATAGTTGGCGATTTGTCTTTGGGGCTAGGCTTAGATTTTTTTACCAGGTGACGGATGACGTTGTCCTTAATCATCAGTTGGCGCATGACTTCCAGGAGACACTCTTGGGCTTGCTCCGAAGACATGGATTTGACCTGGTCCTGGT
>JAAUSA010000013.1 GCA_012031975.1 Alkalinema sp. RU_4_3
ACCGTTTGAGGATCTTAATGGCATGCGATACCACGACCACTGGTTGAAAAACCTGCTTATCGCCAGTTCTATGAATGGTAGAAATACTGGTAAGCCTGTTTCACTCAAAACTATGGAGAACTAGCAAGATTGGTTTTCTCAACCCGCTCGGATAGATGCCAGCCCTGAAGACATCATCGCTCTCCTCGACACCCAGACCTACTTTGAACTCCTCGGTATCCCCTACCCCACCCACCGTGATGCCGTCCTTGAAAGACTCAAAAGCCAAGACCTGATCCAACCCTCTGCCCAAGGGTGGAATATCACCAATATGGCCGCGATCCTCCTGGCAAGGAAACTTGATGCCTTTTCTCGAAGCCTAGCGCGCAAAGCCCCACGCTTCATCATCTATGAAGGCATCAGCAACTCCAAAACCCGCGCTGAACAGATTGGGACAAAAGGCTATGCCGTTGGGTTTGAAGGGTTAGTCACCTTCGTCCATACCGCCGCACCCCAAAATCGCTTCATTGAAGAAGTCGTCCGCGAAGAAGTAAAAATGTTCCCACGACAAGCACTTCGAGAGCTGATCGCCAATGCCCTAGTCCATCAAGACTTTCTTGCTACAGGCACTTCACCCATGATCGAGATGTATAGCGATCGGGTCGAAATATCCAATCCCGGCATACCTCCGATCGCTGTCGATCGATTTATTGATGAAAACCGTTCCCGTAACGAAAAACTTGCCGATCTCATGCGATGGTTCCACATCTGCGAAGAAAAAGGCAGTGGCATTGATAAAGTCATAGAAGCCGCAGAAGTCTTTCAACTCCCCGCCCCTGATTTTCGCGTTGGCACCATTCACACCACCGCCGTTCTATTTGCCCATCAAGAGTTTTCCGATATGAGCAAATCTGATCGGATTCGAGCCTGCTACCAACACTGCTGTTTGTTGTATGTCACAAACAGACGGATGTCTAACCAAACCCTTCGCGATCGATTTAGATTTGACGAATCCAAAAATGTTCTCGTCTCTCAAGTGATTAGTGCTACCAAGGATGCAGGTTTGATCAAGGCTGATTACTCCGTCTCAAACTCGACTCGCTATGTTCGTTACCTCCCCTTTTGGGCCTAAAAGTGCTTAAACGCAAACCAATTTTAGCCCTATCCAAAGCTTGAAACCCCTGCAAAATAAGCAAAAAAGTGCTTAAACACAAATCCAATCCATAGATAATATCAATCAAATCCATAGATAAATTGATAGGTTCTGATGCCGTCTTTCAGGGTTTAAATTGTCTCCGCAGTGCGGAGGCAATTACAATAGACACAATCTCAATCCTGAAATCCACGGAGTCTCCCAAACCTCCATTACCCCATGAACGAAGCCGAAACCCGCGCCGAACTCATCGACCCCGCCCTCAAAGCCGCCGGATGGGGCACCATCGAACAGAGCCGTATCCGCCGCGAACTCATCGTCCCCGGTCGCCTCCTCGGCCATGGCAAACGCGCCCCCTCAGAATCCGCCGACTACGTCCTCGTCTACAAAGGCGAAAAACTCGCTGTCATCGAAGCCAAAAAACGCGACCTCCCCGACACCGAAGGCGTCGGCCAAGCCAAAAACTACGCCGAAAAACTCGAAACCCGCTTCGCCTACTCCACCAACGGTCGCCGCATCTACCAAATCGATCGCCACACCGGGGCCGAAACCTACATCGAACATTACCCACCCCGACCAACTCTGGCACCTCACCTTCAGCCAGGAAAATCTCTGGAGAGACCGTTTCGCCACCATCCCCTTTGAAGACCGCAGCGGCACCTGGGAAGCCCGCTACTACCAACACAACGCCATCAAACACGTCCTCGAAGCCCTCTGCAACGGCCAAACCCGCATCCTCCTCACCATGGCCACAGGCACAGGCAAAACCTTCATCGCCTTCCAACTCGCCTGGAAACTCTTCCAAAGCCGCTGGAACCTCAGCCAACAACCCACCCGACTTCCACGCATCCTCTTTCTCGCCGATCGCAACATCCTCGCCAACCAAGCCTACAACGACTTCTCCGCCTTCCCCGACGATGCCCTCGTCCGCATCGACCCCGACGAAATCCGCAAAAAAGGCCGCGTCCCCAAAAACGCCAGCATCTTCTTCACTATCTTCCAGACCTTCATGACCGGAAAAGACGAAGCAGGCAACCCCACCCCAAAATTCAACGACTACTCCCCCGACTTCTTCGACTTCATCATCATCGACGAATGCCATCGCGGCGGCGCAAAAGACGAAAGCACCTGGCGCGGCATCCTCGAATACTTCTCCCCCGCCTTCCAACTCGGCCTCACCGCCACCCCAAAACGCAAACACAACGCCGACACCTACGCCTACTTCGGCAATCCCGTCTACACCTACGCCCTCAAAGACGGCATCAACGACGGCTACCTCACCCCCTTCAAAGTCCGCCAAATCGAAACCACCCTCGACGAATACACCTACAGCCCCGACGACGACATCCTCGAAGGCGAAATCGACGACACCAAAACCTACACCGAAGCCGACTTCAACCGCATCATCGAAATCGAAGACCGCGAACGCTATCGTGTCCAGATTTTCATGGAAGCGATCGATCAAAACCAAAAAACGATCGTCTTCTGCGCCAACCAAGAACACGCCCTCGCCGTCCGAAATCTGATCAACCAAATGAAGATCAGCACCCACCCCAACTACTGCGTCCGCGTCACCGCCAACGAAGGCAAACTCGGCGAACAGCACCTCCTGACCTTCAAGGACAACGAGAAAACCATTCCCACCATTCTCACCACCTCCCAAAAATTATCCACTGGCGTTGACGCCCGTAACGTTCGTAACATCGTCCTCATGCGCCCGATCAACTCCATGATCGAATTCAAACAAATCATCGGTCGTGGTACCCGCCTGTTTGACGGCAAAGACTACTTCACCATCTACGACTTCGTCAAAGCCTACGAACACTTCAAAGATCCCGAATGGGACGGAGAACCCCAAGAACCTACACCCGTCACATCCAGAGGACCACGCGAACTGGAAGGCGGCTACGATCCACCGCCTAGGGATCCCGACGACACCCCCCGCATTCTCAAAATCAGAATCAAACTCGCCGACGGCAAACATCGCATCCTACAAAATCAAAGCAGTACCAGCTTTTGGAGCCCGGACGGCAAACCACTTACAGCAGCGGAATTCGTTGAGCGGCTCTTTGGCGAAGTTCCAGAACTCTTCAAAAACGAAGCAGAGCTACGCGCTTTATGGAGTCGCCCTGACACGCGTAAAGCCTTACTTGAAGGACTGGAAGAGCGCGGATATGGCTACGATCAGCTCATCGAAATTAGCCGCCTGATTGATGCTGAAAAAAGTGATCTCTATGATGTTCTAGCCTATATTGCCTACACGACAGAACCGATCAGCCGCTACACTCGCGTCACAATGCGCAAGCTATTTATCCTCTCCAAATACCATGGCAAACAGCAGGAATTCTTAGACTTTGTGCTGGAGCAATACATTAAAGAAGGGGTTGGCGAACTCGATCGGTCAAAATTGCCACAATTATTAGAGCTAAAATATCACGCTGTTCGTGACGCAGTAGAAGTCTTAGGCAGCGTACAGACTATTAGCGAAGTATTTATTGGATTCCAGCAATACCTGTATTATCAAGACCAAGCAGCTTGATTCTTAGGTCATATCGAAAATAAGAAAGAGAAAAAGTAGAGAACAATAATAAAAGGAAAGGAATACAAAAGAGAAAAAGCAGAGAACTAGTTTTCCTTATCTGCGAAATAGTTTTTATAGTGATAGGGAGGCCACTAGACAGCCTTCTCGTTTTCACTATAATTCACGCCTGAAAATCGCTATGATAGTAAACACCCCCAAGCTCCGTTCGATCGCCCCCATTATCCTTGCAGGCCTGACCCTATTCGCCCTACTCAATGGGCTCACACCCAGCTACGCCACAGCCTCCCAGGGCGAACTCGTCGGAGAATGGCGCGCCAAAATTCAATTCAAAGACGGCATCCTAGAGCCCTACAAAGATTTAGAATTCATGTACAGCTTTAATTCCGGCGGCACCCTCACCGAATCCAGCAACCACGACAGCAATCCCCCCGTCCCCCCCCGCCTACGGCATCTGGCGACAAACCGCCCCCCGCGAATTCCAAATCAAATACGAATACTACGCCACCGAAGCCCCAGCCGACATCGCCACCCTCCTCAACGGCGGTGGCTGGAAACCCTCCGCCAGAGGCGTACTCAAGGAAACCATTAAACTGTCCAATGACGGCAAAACCTATACCTCCACAGTTCGCCTCGATCTATTCAATCCCGCAGGCCAGCCGATCGCCGGCGGCGGCACGGCTCTCGCCTCTGGCAGAAAGCTGGTCTTCTAGGCTAGCAAGAAAAGGATCCTTCAATTCACCGTCAAACCAAAGGCGATCGCCCCCCAAGGAAACGATCGCCTTTTTTCTTCTACCTAACTAAAAATTATTGGCCGCGATTCAAAGAAATCCGCACCTGCTTAAACTCATCCAAGATCCTGGCCTTCATCTTGTCCGGCACCGCCCGATTCGGGTAGGAACTATAGTGACCCGCCAGGGAATTCAGCGCCGTCCGCATCGTCGTGAAAGAAGACAGCTTCATCACCGAGCCATTGCGCCGATAGCGGGAAGCAAAATCATTGATCTTCATCCGAGCCTCAGACAGTAGCTTAGGACGATCGGGATTATCAGAGGTCAAATCGATGGCCCCACTGAGCACCTCGATCACATCCACCACATCATCCGCATACTTCCCCGTCAGACTGTCGGCATTAGCCGCCCCCGACAACCCTGTCAGACCAATGACCACCACACAGACAATCGCCATTAGGCGAGACAGAAAACGCTTCATACCTAAAATCTGACCACTCAATAAAGACCGCACCCTATCCTACCGTGTTTCTTCCCCCTAACCAAACCGACCACTCACATAGGCCTGGGTCGCCTGTTCCTTCGGATTCTGGAAAATCATCTCCGTGCGATCGTACTCCACCACATGGCCCACCCGACCCTGGGGCGTCGCCTCCACATTGAAAAAGGCCGTATAGTCCGAGGCCCGCGAAGCCTGCTGCATATTGTGGGTGACAATGATGATCGTGAACTGTTCCTTCAGTTCCTGGAGCAAATCCTCCACCTTCAGGGTCGAAATCGGATCAAGCGCCGAACAGGGCTCATCCATCAAGATCACATCGGGCTGCATGGCGATCGTCCGGGCAATACAAAGCCGCTGCTGCTGACCACCCGAGAGAGCCGTCCCGCTTTCCTTGAGCTTGTCCTTGACCTCATCCCACAGCGCCGCACCCCGGAGCGACTGCTCCACCAACTGATTCATATTCCCCTTGTAGCCCACCAATCGGGGACCAAAGGCAATATTGTCATAGATACTCTTGGGAAAAGGATTAGGCTTCTGGAACACCATCCCGATCCGACGGCGGACCTCCACGGGATCGACCTCCGGCGCATACAGATCCTGGCCGTGGTAGAACACCTGACCCCGCAGGCTGAAGCTCTTAATCAAGTCATTCAGTCGGTTGAAGCAGCGCAGCACCGTGCTCTTCCCGCAGCCCGAGGGGCCAATAAAGGCTGTAATAGCGTTTTTGGGAACCGCGAGCGTCACATCCCGCACCGCATGGAACTTGCCGTAATAGATATTCAGATTTTCCGCCTGGAGAACGGTATTCGTCATCTGAGCCGGGGACTTGAGTTGAGCCGTCATAAAATTTACCAATTTGTGTTGAGTCAGAAAAATCAAACCATTTTCTACAAACCCTTACCTAAGCTCGCCGTCTCACCACAAGACGCGCGATCACATTCAATGCAAATACAAACAGGACGAGTAATAGGGATGCCGACCAAGCCAGCGACTTCTGATTATCAAAGGGCGAGGTCGCAAACTTGTAGACCAGCAAAGAGAGGGTGTTGGTCTGATCCCACACAGAGCCAATCCAAGTATGCCACCCCAACACCGTAAAGATCACCGGAGCGGTTTCCCCCGTGGCCCGAGCCACCGACAGCATTACCCCAGTTAGGATACCGGGCAGCGCAGCGGGCAACACGACACGACTGACGGTTTGGAACTTGGTAGACCCCAGGCCCACCGATGCCTGGCGGATCTCCGACGGCACCAGCTCCAAGGCCTCCGTCGCCGTCCGCACGATCACGGGTAGCATCAGCACCGCCAGGGCCAGTCCCCCAGCCACGGCGGAATAGCGTTTGGTTGTCGCCACGACCGCACCGTACATAAAGGCGCCCACCACGATCGAGGGCACCCCACTCAGCACATTTGTAGCAAACCCGATCCAGCGAGCCGCCCGCGTATCCCGCACAAACTCGGATAAAGAACCGCCGCCAACTACGCCAAAGGGGACGGCTAGGGCGATCGCAATCCCCACTGTGTAAAGCGTACCCTGAATCGCATTGCCCACCCCACCACCAAGTTCTCGGGGCGCTGGCTGAACTTGCGTCAACAGCGACAGGTCAAATCTCGACAGACCATTGACCAACACATAGCCCAGCACCGCAATCAAGGGCACCAGGGCAAGCAGCGCACAGAGCATGACCACCCCACTCATGGTGGTCGAAAATAGGGTCCTCGGAGCCCAGGGATTGCGCTGGAGACTGCGATTTTGTAAAAGCTCACTCATGACTACACCTTCATGCGGACGCGCCGCACAATTAATTCGGCCAGAACATTCACTACCAGCGTGATCAAGAACAGCACAAAGGCCGCATACATCAGCGCTGAAATCTCCAAATCCTTGGCCTCAGCAAACTTGTTCGCGAGCAGTGAGGCAATGGTCGAACCCTGATCGAAAATCGAAATGTTAATCCGGTTAGCATTGCCGATCACCATCGTGGTGGCCATGGTTTCACCCATTGCCCGGCCTAGGGCCAGCATCACCCCACCCACAATGCCCGAAGAAGCCGTGGGTATAACCACCTTCAAGAGGGATTCCCATCGAGTTGCACCTAGGCCGTAGGCCGCCTGACGCAGTTCCGGAGGCACCGACGACAGGGCATCGCGGGCGATCGCCGCAATAATCGGCAGAATCATGATCGCCAGAATCACCCCTGCCACGTACATCCCCGGCCCGATCGGCTGTGTACTAAAAAATGGGATCCAACCTAAACCCCTATGGAGATTCAGCCCAACGCCCTGCAATAGCGGGGTCAGCACATAAATCCCCCACAGACCATAGACCACACTGGGAATCGCCGCCAACAGCTCCACCATAAATACCAAGGGACGCTGCAACTTGGGGGGTAAAAAATCTTCGCTCAAAAAATCGAAACCCCTAGGCCAATCGGCAGGGCCAAGGCCAGGGCGATCGTACTACTGATCAAGGTGCCATAGATCTGAGGCAAGGCACCATAGGTGTCCGTATCTAGACTCCACTTTCCGGATGTCAAGAAACCCAGCCCCAACTTACCCACCGCTGGCATTGAATCTAGCCCAACCTTTGCCGCAATCACCAGCAGCAGCAGGGCAACGCCAACCCCAAAAACGCCAGTTAATCGAACAAATCCCGCATCCAACTGGCGCGCCAGGACCGATCGCTGGCGGGGCATTTGCGCAGGCCGTTTATCCGTGGATATAGCCATAGGTTCCGTGTAAAAACATGATGTGTAGTGGCCCAATCGTCCCAACAGTTCTCTCAAACCAGGCCTATCCTAGTATGGAAAGCGACTCTCACCCTGTCATAAACCTTACATCTTTCAGGGACTTCAGCCGTAAGCTAAAGTCCCCTCCGTCAAACTTACTTCGCGACCTTAATCGCATCCACAGCCGTCAGGACCTTAGCACTCACTTCATCGGGCAAGGGAATGTAGCCCAAGTCGGTCACGGCTGCCTTCCCATCCTTTGCTGACCACTTCATGAAGTTCTTGATCTGGTCAACCTTAGTCTGGTCAGGATAGTTTTCATAGAACAGCAGCCAGGTCAAGCTAACAATAGGATAGGCATCCTTTGCTTCCGGATCGGGCACAGAGAGCGCAAAGTCTTCCGGAATGGTCACACCTGCCAAGGCCTTCGCTGCGGACTCAGGGGTTGGAACAATGAATTCGCCGCCTTTGTTTTGCACGGAAGCCATGGCTAGCTTATTTTCCTTCGCATAGGAAAACTCGGTGTAGCCAATAGAACCCTTGGTCTGTTGGATCTGAGCTGTGACGCCTTCGTTCCCTTTGGCCCCGATACCGACACCCCATTCCACGGATTTGCCCGGTTCAAGCGCCCAGGTGGGGCAGGCCTTTTTAATATGCTTCGAGAAGATAGAAGTCGTACCGCTGCCGTCAGAACGGGATACAAAGGTCACAGGCACATCAGGCAGGGTGACACCCGCATTGTCCTTGGCGATCTTGGGGTCCTTCCAAGTCTTGACGCTGCCGTCGATGATGCCACAGAAGGCCTCACGGGAGAGCTTCAGGTTCGCCACCCCATCCAAATTGTAGGCAAACACCACAAACAAACCCGTCGAAGGCACCTGGATCGCCTTACCACGCTTGACCGGGAACTTCGATCGCTCATCTTCCTTCAGGGCCGAATCCGTCGCGCCAAAATCCACGGTCTCCGCCAGAAACTGCTTAATCCCGGCACCGCTGCCAATAGACTCATAGCCAATCTGAGTATTATTTGTCTTGCCAAAATCTGAGAACCACTTTTGATAAAGCGGATAGGGCGCTGTTGCCCCAGCACCTTTAAGAGAGCCAGCCATGCCCCCCGGAGCCGGAGCAGATGTCGCTGCAGAACCTGTCGATGCCGCATTGGGTGCTGGCGCTTGCTGGGTGCTAGTGCCACAGGCTGAGAGACCTAGGGCGAGGGAAAAACCTGCAGCCGAGAGAAGCCAGGGGGACCGGAGACGAGAAAATGTCATACAGCTCACACTTGTAAGTATCGTAGGTTACAAACCACGGTATAACCTGACCGTAAAGCCTAGGTTAAGAAAAGTAAAAAATCAAGCGATCCATTGAAGAAGCTACATCCAAGCGTTTTCACCCACAGTGGTAACCCAGTTGTTAACTGTCGCCCAGTTGTCACCAAGTCCTAACTTGGATGAGAGTAGACACTCTCAATTTTTGTTAAATTTCCAAGATTCTTGCCCATGGCTCTTTCCATCAGAAAGGGGTTCGCTATAATCAGAGAGCAATTGAATTTTAGGGCACCAAAGCCTTAAAAGCTTTCGTCATTGGATTCGGAGCGTATCGTGACTATTTATATCGGCAATCTTTCCTTCCAGGCTGCGGAAGAAGATATTCGGGAAGTGTTCGCAGAGTACGGCACAGTCAGCCGCGTCAGTCTTCCCATCGATCGCGAAACAGGCCGCAAACGCGGGTTTGCCTTTGTTGATCTCTCTTCGGATGCAGAGGAGGACGTCGCCATTGAAGCCCTAGATGGTGCTGAATGGATGGGCCGCGATCTTAAGGTGAATAAGGCCAAGCCTCGGGATGCCCGTTAGCGCTTCTTCATAGGTTAACAGTACAGCAAAGGGGGCGCAGCGCTTAAAATCTGCGTCCCCATTCTGCTATGACTGCGCTCTTTAGCGGTTACGCAGGTATTGGCTCGCCATATTGAGGGCATCGCCGAGGTCCACAGTGCCGCTGCGATCGCTATCTAAGAAAGCATTGAGCAGGGGATTTCCGCCTGTGGAAGCCTGTTGCTGAGGCATGGCACCGCCCATGTTCCCCATATCCATGCCGCCACCCTGCTGCGAGCCCCCATTGATTAGGTTCAGCACCACTGGCACTAGAACAGGCAGTAGCCCCAAAATCAACCCAGCATCCAGCCCAGTCCGTTGGGAAATGCCACTGGCTACCTGCTGCTGCATGCCAGGATTGAGAATCGCCCCTAGGGCATTCGGGTTGTGGGAGGTGCCACTGAATTGGCTAAGTAGGCCCATGACATGCTCGGGACCCATGGTGCTCTGCTGTTCTTGCAGAGAAGACTGAACGGCACCACCCACCAGGGACATTACGGTCTGCATCATCGCCGGGTCGATGCCGTTGGAACCGCCAAGCTGATCGACAGCACCCAAGATACCGCCGAGTTGATCCGCAGAAGCCTGCTGCTGGGGATCTTCTATGGCCGACAAAATCTGGTCAAAAAAGCTCATAACAAATCTATCCTTGCGTAAACGACGCAAACAAGGGAAACCAAGGAAATTGTATCGGGTTATTCTGGGAAAGAGGCGCCTCGCGCGCTTAAAGAATTGCTAAAAGAATTTACCTGGTTTCCCTATGCCCCTAGCTCGACTTATTGCCCTGATTCTGGGGATCTGCGTGATCCTCGGCATGGTGATCTGGCTAATTGACTCCCTGACAAGGCTGTCAGGGGTCTTGGCCATGGTGCCACCTTGGCTGGCTTCGGTGCTGGTGGGTCTGCTGGTGGCGCTGGTACTGGTGCTGGTGGGTGTTTTTTGCTACTACTTTTTTATTCTGCCGCGCCAGGAATCCAAACGCGCTAGGCGGCGAGTGGCCCCCAAGGCCCCGGTGGAGAAGACCGAGGCGGCCAAGGAAAACATCAATGCCCTTCGGCAGCAGTTGGAGCAGCTCCAGGATGAGGTTTCCCGCCAGGCCTTGATCAGTCGATCGCGGGAGATCGAAGACAGCCTAGCGCGCGGTGAACTGGTGATCGCCCTCTTTGGCACCGGCTCCTCGGGCAAAACCTCCCTGGTCAATGCCCTGATGGGTCGGATCGTCGGGGAAGTCGGGGCCACCATGGGGACGACGGATATGGGAGCCAGCTATCGGATGAAAATCAAGGGTGTCGATCGCGAAATCCTGATCACCGACACCCCCGGTATCTTGGAAGCAGGCAACGCTGGAGGAGAGCGGGAAAACCGAGCCCGCAAACTGGCCGCCGATGCGAATTTGCTGTTGTTCGTTCTAGACAGTGATTTGCGCCAGTCGGAGTTCAAACCCCTGACGGAGTTGATTGCGATCGGTAAGCGATCGATTGTGGTGCTCAATAAGATCGATCGGCTGGCGGAAGCCGATCTCGAAGCGATCCTGGGGAATATTCGCTCAAAGCTGAAGGGCTATGTGGGGCCGACCGATGTTGTGGCGATTTCGGCCAATCCCCAGGCGATTCGACTGAACACAGGGGAAGTGGTCACGCCGGATCCAGATATTCTGCCCCTGATTCGCCATATGGCAGCGGTGGTGCGCGCGGAAGGTGATGACCTGCTGGCCGACAATATTCTGCTGCAATCCCAACGCCTCGGGGATGAGACCCGCAAACTGATTGACAGCCAGCGCCGCCGCCAGGCCGAGAAGGCGGTCGATCGCTACAAGTGGATTGGGGCCGGGGCCGTCGCTGTGACCCCCTTGCCCGTGATTGACCTGTTGGCGACGGCGGCGGTGAATGCCCAGATGGTGGTGGAGATTGGCAAGATCTATGGCTGTGACATTACGCCCGATCGCGGTCGGGGAGATGGCCATTTCCCTGGGGAAGACCCTGGCGAGCCTGGGGATTGTCAAAGGGGTGGTGACCCTGGTGACGACCTTTTTGCAGGTGAGTGTGGCGGGGTTGATTGCGGGGCGGGCGATCCAGGCGGTTAGTGCGGCCTACTTGACCCATATTGCCGGGCGGAGTTTTATCGAGTACTTTCGCCAGGACCAGGATTGGGGGGATGGCGGCATGGGGGAGGTGGTGCAGCGACAGTTTGAGCTGAATCGGCGGGATGAGTTTGTTAAGGCCTTTGTGAAAGATGCCTTCGATCGCGTGGTCAAGCCCCTGCAAACGGAGGCGCAGTTGGAGGGCGATCGCGAGCCAGGGCTGCCGCCGGGGAGAGATCCCAAAGGCCCCTACCGATAGAAACCCACGATGCAGCAGCGATAGTGGCGGGCCTCCGCTTCACCCCAGATGGAGGCTTCGCCGAGCCAGTCGCGGATGGTGGTTAGGGCTTCTTGGAGGGGGCGATCGCTCCATCAAATGGGTGTTGGCGAGTTTTAGGTAGGCTTCGTAAATATCCTCCGATCGCCAATAACCGACCAAAGGGAAAATCGGTGCCGAGGGCAGGGCCAGGGGCGGGGACTGAAACACCAGGTCCGCCAACTGGAGTTGGGGAATCCCGAGTTTAGAGAGAGCTTGATCCACCTGTTCCATCCAGTCGAAGGGACAGGGGGAAAAGAGATGATTATTTAGGGAAGTGACGCTCCAGCGATCGCAGGCAGCTTCAAATTCGTCGAGGAAATCCACCACAGCACTGTGGTCTTGGTCCAGATGGTAGATGCGATCGGCCTGACTTTCAAAGAACGATTGAAGGTCGCGATCGCGTGGGGCGTACACTGTCAGACCGTAGGACATAATATGTACCAGGCAGATAGGACGCTTCACTTTTCTAAGGTGCCCGAAGCGGGTAGCAGATCTCCTCGGTCATCTGGCCCATTAGGCTTTCTGTAAAACTACCAAAGCAGGCCCAGGTCTGCCGGGATCATTTCGCGGTTGTCCAGGATTTGGACCATCACGAGGTAGGCGATGCCGAGCAGAAGGGAGATCGCGCCCGTGAGAATGGCGATAAATTTGGAGCGTTCCATGGCTTGAAAGTTTGAAGGATATAGTTTCAGCCTAACCGAATCCGAAGGGCACAACAACGCATTGGGGCTTGTGCGATCGCGGGCATTAGCCATTAAGCTAGAAGGCGTCGATTTCCTCACGCGTCAGATCTGCCCCGCCATGGAACCTGTTTTGGATGCTTCTTCTGCTAATTCTGTCCCCGCCATTACCACCCAAAACCTCAGCAAGCAGTATCGCACGGGGTTTTGGCTAAATCAGCGGGTGCGATCGCTCTCACAATTGGACCTGACGGTGTACCAGGGGGAAACCTTTGGACTGCTCGGCCAGAACGGCGCGGGCAAGACGACCTTGATTAAGACGCTGCTGGGGATTATTCGGCCCAGTCGCGGGAAGGCAACGGTGTTGGGTCGCCCGATTGGCAATCGCGCGGTCAAACAGCGCATCGGCTATCTGCCCGAAAACCCCTACTTCTACGAGACCCTCACGGGTTGGGAAGTGATGGAGATGACGGCGGGGTTGTTTGGGCTCAGTAGGGGGGCGGTGCGATCGCGGATTCCAGAATTGTTGGATTTGGTGGGGTTGCCCCAGGAGGCCGCACGCAAGAAGCAGTTGCGGCAGTATTCCAAGGGGATGCTGCAACGCATTGGCATGGCCCAGGCCTTGATTAATGATCCGGAGCTGCTGTTTTTGGACGAGCCGATGTCGGGCCTCGATCCGATGGGGCGGTTCCAGATGCGGGAGATTATTCTTCAGTTGAAGAAACAGGGACGGACGATTTTCTTCAATAGTCATGTGCTGTCGGATGTGGAGAAACTGTGCGATCGCGTGGCCATTCTCGATCGTGGCGAGATGATCGCTATGGGTTCCTTGCAGGAGTTGCTGGGGGATTCCCAGGCCTACCAGGTGAAGGTGCGGGGGGGCAATCCAGAGATTTTGAAGCAGCGGGTGGACAATCTCCATTTTCAGGAGGGTCTGTGGGTCGGAACGCTGAAGGGGGATCCGCAGGATTTCATTGCCAGTTTGCGGCTGATCAAGGCCCAGTTGGTCAGTATTAACCTGGCGCGGCCCAGCTTGGAAGACTTCTTTGTGGGGCAATTGGAATCTAGGGGCTTAGCGTAGTAGTCGTTTGGACAGGGAGTTGCTAGGCTATAGAGCCAGTCAGGCAATGTAAAGGAATATTAACGTGAGTGCGATCGCCAACCTTTCTCCCACCAACCGCCGAAATTTGCAGTTTATGTTCTTTGGAGCGCTGCTGTTTTGGGCCTGTATGGCGGCAATGCTACCCGTGATGTCTGTGTATCTACAGGGATCGGGGGCCAATAATCAGCAGGTGGGCTGGATTATGGGGGCCTTTGCCGTGGGGCTTTTGGCCTTTCGATCGCGCATGGGTTTATTGGCCGATCGCAAGGGGCGGCGGGGCGTGATGCTGATTGGGATTACGGTGGCGGCGATTGCGCCCCTTTGCTATCCCTTAACCAATAATTTGCTTCTCTTGACGGCGATTCGGGTGTTTCACGGGCTGAGTATTGCGGCCTATACGACGGGCTATAGTGCTTTGGTCGCGGATTTGGCTCCGCCTGAGAGTCGGGGTGAAGTGATCGGCTACATGAGCCTGTCGAATCCGATCGGCATGGCGATCGGCCCCGCCCTGAGTGGCTATTTGCAGCCGATCGTCGGGGATGCGAAGGTGTTCTATCTTTGCAGTGCCCTGGCCCTGGGGAGTTTGCTCCTGAGTTCGCGGATTCGGACTGGACCGCCGCCGCAAAAGCCGGAGGGATTTGAGGAAGTTGAAACTGTGGGACTCTGGGCCTTGGTGTCGGGCGATCGCCTGCGAATTCCCACCCTGAATATGCTGACCGTGGGCTTGGCCTTTGGGATTTTGAGTACCTTCGTGCCGCTGTTCGTCCGGGAGATGAAAATCGATGTGAATGTGGGGCTGTTCTATACCATGGCAGCGGTGTCGAGCTTTGGCAGTCGGTTCATTGTAGGCAAGGCCAGCGATCGCTATGGCCGGGGACCCTTTTTGATGTTGGGCTTGGTTTGTTACTGCGCGGCCATGGTGCTGCTGTGGCGGGCGGATACGGCCTTTGAAATCCTGTTCGCGGGCTTGGTCGAAGGCTTTGGGGGCGGCACCTTTTTGCCCTTGACGATCGCCTTGGTGAGCGATCGGGCCTACCCCCATGAGCGGGGTAGGATGTTGGGGCTTTGCATTGGCGGGTTTGACCTGGGGATTGCTTTGTCAGGGGCAATGCTCGGGCAGGTGGCTGATTGGTTGGGCTACCGGATGTTGTTTGGGGTGGCGGCGGGGTTTGTGTTGGTTGGGATCGTCGTATTTTTGACGTTGTCGAGTAAAGATGTGCGATCGTCGATGCGATTTGCAATGGGGCGGGGCAGGGATTTGTATGCGTTGCCCCGGTAATTACCATTGGATCAACCGATCGCCCCCCCCAAAACACTTCTTCTCCATCAACATCACAACAAGAGCGATCGTCACCAACGTCCCAAACCCCGACAGCAACAGCAGCAACAATTCATAGGCCGCCGCCTGCAAAGGGTCCATCTTGCCTAGAATCCCCCCAGCCATTAAGGGCGGCATCGTGATCAAACCCAATAGGGTGAGGCTGTTGAGCGTGGGCAGCAATCCGGCGGCAACGGCGCTCTGACGGTAGGGGGCCATGGCCTGCTGGCGACTGGCTCCCAGACAAAGGCGGGCTTCGATTTCACCGGGGCTGTAGCGCAGGTTGCTGAGAAAGCGTTCTCCGGCGATCGCCCCCCCGGCCAAGGCATTGCCCGACACCACCCCAACCAGCGGCAGCCAAATCTGCGCCTCGTACCAAGGATTCGGCTGCACCACCAGCAAAACGCCGTAGCCCACGGCCAATCCGACTCCTAGGGGTAGGGCAATGAAAGCGATGTTGCCAAACCCGGACGGATGATTCACCCAGCGGCTTTTCAAAAGCGCCGCCGCCAACAGCAGGAGCAAAACCACGGCCCCCAGGGTGATAGCGGGCTGGCGCAACTCTACCACCAGCGCCACCAGGTAGCCAAACACGAACAACTGCAACAGGCCCCGCCCCACGGCCACGATATAAACCACCGCATCTAGGCGTAGCCAAAGCATCAGAGCTACCGTGGGGACGACTAAACCGAGGCCCCAGAGTAATTGCAGCGGTGTTTCCATAAGGTCGGGTATCAGAGCGGGCGATCAAGCTTTTGAAAAGCATACCCTGCAATCCTGTACCCTATTGAATGATCCTTCGAGTCGGTAGATCCCCTGTGAGCACGATCGTCCCTGCATTTGACCTATCCCAGCAGTTCCAAGCCATTGGAGATGCCCTCAACCAGGCGACCCTCAAGGTGCTGGCCAGTGGGCGCTATATCGGCGGCGAAACCATCGAAACCTTTGAAAAACAGTTCGCCAGTGCGATGGGTTCGGCCCATGGGATTGCCTGCAACTCCGGCACCGATGCGCTCTATCTGGCCCTGCGGGCCTTGGGCATTGGTCCGGGCGATCGCGTCATCACCCCCTCCTTCACCTTCATTGCCACGGCGGAAACCGTCAGCATGGCCGGGGCGACGCCTGCGTTTGTGGATATCGATCCGGTGACGTTTAACCTCGATCTTCAGAAACTAGAGGCGGCGATTACCCCCGAGACCAAGGCGATCATCCCGGTCCATCTGTTTGGACGCGCCGCCGATATGACCGCCGTCATGGAAATTGCCAAACGCCACAACCTATATGTGATCGAAGACTGCGCCCAGGCGACCCAGGCCCAATGGCAGGGTCAGACCGCTGGCAGCATCGGCGACATCGGCTGCTTCAGCTTCTACCCAACCAAAAACCTCGGTGCCTGCGGGGACGGCGGCGCCATGACCACCAACAATCCGGAACTCGCGACGAAACTGCGGGTGCTGCGGGACCATGGCCGCACGGACACCTACTACCACGAACTGATCGGCATGAACAGCCGCCTCGATGGCATCCAAGCCGCTATTCTGACGGCAAAACTTCCCCATCTACCCGAGTGGAACCGCCAGCGAACCGCCATTGCCGATCGCTACCAAGCCGCCCTCTCCCATCTACCGGGGATCAAACTCCCCCAGGGTTCTCCAGGCTGTGTTTGGAATCAGTACACAATTCGGGTGTTGGATGGGGGGCGCGATCGCCTGCGCGAACAGCTCCGCGATCTGGGCGTGATGACGGCGGTTTACTACCCGATCCCCATTCACCTCCAGCCCGTCTACAGGTCCCTGGGCTACGGCGTTGGCACCTTCCCTGAATCGGAACGGGCCGCCTTAGAAGTGCTATCGCTGCCGATGTTCCCGGAGCTGTCTGGGACGCAGCAAGGGATCGTAATTTCTGCGCTCGAAAAGATTTTGGGCTAGGGTAGGGGCGTCACCAAAATCGGTGCTAGTCTATTTTTACGGTTTTGCAACCCTTCCTCTCTCCTCATGTTGAAGCAAGCTATGAACGGCGATTTTCCTTTGAAGTTGACGCGCGCCCTGGGTCCTGTGGGGATGGCGATCGGTCTCGCCCTCGCGGATATGCCCGCCCAGGCCCAACAATCTCTCTTTGCCCAACAGGAAACTGCCCAGGGTAATTTTGTCGCCGTGGCGGCGCCCTACGGCGGTGGCACAGCCCACCAGTTAATGGTGATCGAGCAGATCCGCAACAGTCAGGCCTGCTGGGGGGAAACCCGTGGCCCTGGTCCCACCCAGATCGAGCCTTTACTGATCAACTTCGACTTTACGGGGATCTGTGGCCGCAGCCTCGATAGCAATGGCTATTCGATCCGTATGGGCGGCGAGGATCTAGCCCTGCGCTATGCTCTGCGGATCATCCGCACCGAAGATGACATGGTGCTGATGGGCATGCCCAACCGTCCAGACCTACCGATGCTGGAACTGGGCCGTACCCAGGGGGTCAGCAGTGGGTTTACCAAAATTCAGCTCAATCCAGGGTGGCGGTTTACCCGCCGCAGCTATCGCGGCCAGACCCTGGGCCATGTGTATTTGACCCACGATAGTCCGATCACCACAATGCTTTCCCAGCCCGTTTCCCAGCCGACGCCCAACGTCGCTACACCGGAGACGCAACCCACCAACGGTCAGCCCCCCAAGGAAATCATCTTCTCAGCGCCTTTGCCCCCACCGACCCCCTTACCCCCCGCGCGGTAGGGAAACCACGCTCTAGAATGGGTTTTCTTTGTGTAGTTTTGCATACTAAAATAGGAGAAATCGTAAGATTACGTAATTAATAGAGAGGTAGGTGACTCAACCTATCCGCTGTTTATGTAGTTCTTCAAAGTGGAGTATCGCGCCGTGGCCCACTCTCAACAGTCCTTCGGTCAGCTCAGACGCTATGACGCTGAGGCCATCGCCCGCGAATTTCGCTGGAAGCCCTGGAAACCCCTCCTAAGATCTCTCCATGTGACCGGAGCCTTCGCTGGGTTGTTTATTGGACTCAAACTCGATGAGTCCATGGGCAAGGTGGAAGGGAATCAGCAGGAGAGGGCTGAACAGGTCCGGCAGATTCTCACCGACCTCGGTCCAACCTTTGTGAAGGTGGGGCAGGCCCTATCGACTAGGCCCGATCTGGTGCGCCAGGACTTTTTAGACGAGTTGGTGCGTCTCCAGGATCAGCTGCCGCCCTTTGACACTAGCGTTGCCTTTAAGATTATCGAAACGGAATTGGGCAATCCCATGCGATCGCTCTTCCGTGAAATCAGTCCCGAACCCGTAGCCGCCGCCAGCCTCGGCCAAGTCTACCGGGCCAAACTGCACAGCGGCGAAGATGTTGCTGTCAAAGTGCAGCGGCCCAACCTCCAGCCGATCCTCATGCAGGATCTATTCCTGATGCGCTGGTTTGCGCGTTCCTTTGGGCGATTTTTGCCCTTGAATTTGGGCCATGATCTAGCCGTGATTGTCGATGAATTCGGCACCAAACTCTTTGAAGAAACCGACTACCAAAACGAAGGTCAAAACGCCGAACGGTTTGCGGCGAATTTCAAGGACGATCCCTACGTAAAGGTCCCCAAGATCTACTGGGACTACAGTAGTCATCATGTTTTAGTACTCGAATGGATCGATGGGATTAAGCTAACCCAGACGGAGCTGGTCGAGGCGAAGGGGCTCGATGAGGACACGATCATTCAAATTTGCGTGAATGCAGGCCTGCGCCAGCTCCTAGAGCATGGTCTTTTCCACGCCGATCCCCACCCTGGCAACCTCTTTGCCCTAGGGGCCGATCCCGCCAATCCCAACGGTCCCAAGGGCCGCATGGCCTATATTGACTTTGGCATGATGGACCAGCTCAATGAGCCCATGAAGGAAAGCCTGGTGGACTCGGTGGTGCATTTGATTAACCAGGACTATGAGGAACTGGCCAAGGATTTCGTTGCCCTCGGGTTCCTTGCCCCCGACGCCGACATCCGTCCGATCATTCCAGCCCTCGAAACCGTCTTTGCCGATGTGATGGGCCAGAGCGTGGGCGACTTCAACTTCAAAACTGTGACCGACAAGTTTTCGGACTTGATGTTTGAATATCCCTTCCGGGTGCCCGCCAAGTTTGCGCTGATCATCCGATCGCTCGTCACCCAAGAGGGCCTAGCCCTGTCCCTCAACCCCAACTTCAAAATCGTCGAAATCGCCTACCCCTACGTGGCAAAACGTCTGCTCACTGGGGAATCCGCCAGACTCAGGGAGCGACTGTTGGAGGTGCTATTCAAGGATGGCAAGTTCCAGTGGCAGCGGCTGGAGAATATGATTGCGATCGCCCAAACGGACACCAGCGGCTTTGACCTACTGCCGACGGCCCAGATGGGCATGCAGTTCTTGATGTCAGAGGAAGGAGCCGATCTGCGGCGGCAGATTATTCTGGCCCTGACCGAAGACAATCGCCTGCATACGGAAGAGGTCCAGCGCCTTTGGGCCTTAGTCAGCCAGGAGATTAAACCGGACAAACTGGCGACCGCTGCCTGGAATGCCTTCGTGGACTTTTCCAAAAAGAGCGCCGCTGAATTTTTGCCCGCTGCCCTAGCTTCTTTGACGCGGACTCCTCCCCAACGGTAAGCTAGCGATTGGCCCGAACCCACAATTAACCAAACTTTCATGGAAAACATCGATCTCGACTCAATTGATATGGAAGCGTTTTTGCGCTACTACTACAGTGAGCCACCCTATTTGCTCGTTGGGTTGGGGCTGGTGGCCAGCATTCTCTCCGGCCTCGCCTTCCAAACGGTCCTGCGAGAGCTAATTCAAGACTGGCAGCGGAACCGATCCACCCGCAGTATTTCAGAAATGCGCGGCTGGCGACTGCTGACCCCCTTTTTGGGCATGGCCGGCGGCTCCCTAATTTTCCTCGCGGCAGGTGTCCAGATCTTTGGATTGCCCGCGAAGTTCGCCTACGGGTTGTCTTTCGTCCTGACCGCCGCCATCGGTCGCCTGGTCTGGTGGCAGTTGGGGAAACTCCTCAAGCAGCTTGAAGAAGGCGGTTCCGCTGCCATTGATCTCGATGGAATGTAATTGACTATGCTGCCCAGAGAAGACCTTCTGAAGGGAATAGAAAACCGCGATGTTGTCGCCCGAGTCATCGATCGTGCCGAACAGGCGATCAAAACCTGGGAAGTGGTCTGTACGGATTTTCTATCTCCCCCCGAGCTAGCGGAGGCCCAAACAGCCTTCAAGCGGCTCACCGAGGTTCAATTGTTCCCCTGGGGTGGCTATCCCCAGGCGGAACGGCAGCGCCTAGCCATCGCTCGGGTCGATCTGCCCCTAGAGGCTAGCCAGACGGAACTGGCGGCCATTGAGATTGCCGGGAATTTCCTGTTTGACTCCGCCACCCACCGAGATTTTCTAGGGGCACTGCTGGGCACGGGGATTGTGCGCGAAAAAGTCGGTGACATCATTGTATTGGGGGAACGGGGTGCCCAGGCGGTGGTGGTGCCCGAACTGGTGACATTTTTGGAGGAACAGTTTAAACAGGTGCGATCGGTGCCCGTCAAGGTGCGCAGTATCCCCTTTGAAGCGCTGCAAATCCGCGAACCCAAGAAGAAAGAGATGGTGACGACCGAGGCTTCAATGCGCCTGGATGCCGTGGCTTCCGCTGGGTTTGGCATGTCCCGCAGCAAGATGGCTGACTTGATTACGGGGGGTGAGGTGCGGGTCAATTGGAAAGACACGACCTCCGCGAGTTACACCATCAAGTCCGGCGATCTGGTCGCCATCCGGGGCAAAGGTCGCCTGGAGATTGGAGAAGTGATGATTACCAAGAAAGAGCGCTATCGGATCAATTTAGTTCGATTTATTTAATAAATTGACGTATTTTTCAACACTTAGTAAACAAGATATGAGATTTCCCTCTATTTAGAGATTATGCCAGGATTTTGGGTAGGAATCCTGGCGCCTGCGAGTGCTCAAGAACGATCGAGCATGTTACATTACTCAAGGGTAATGATAGCTAAGTGGTGTTGAGAGGGTGTTAGGGATATCTCGATCGAAACAGTACGAGTTCTCTAGAAGTTCACACAGATCAAGGTTCCAGACCGTGGCCGTGCGAAATCGCAACCTGCAAAAATATTAGGGCGAATCGGTCTGTTAGGTCTGTTGGCCATTTTTACACTGCCCCTAGGTATTCTGGTGCGGCAGCTCGTGTTCGAAATTGATCAGCGGATTGAGTTCATTGAGAAGGAGAGACGCGGCCTTCACTACAATCGCCTTCTGCGTAACGTGCTAGAAAAGAGTTTGGCCTATCGTAGTCAGACCCATGAGGTGGTGACAAAGGGCGATCGATCGATCGCTTCCCTGGTGGATTTAGAAACGCAGATTGAAAGTATATTTCAAGGGATTGAAATCAATGAAAGACGAGACAGCAAAATTCTAAAAACAACGCCGAACTGGTCCCGAATCCAGGCCACCTGGCGATTTAATCGGAAAGCCCTCCTTCAGAATAATCTATCTCCTGAGGAACTCTATTGTCTGCAATCAGGATTCATCACAGATATTGTCAAACAGATCACCCATGTTGGGGATACCTCCAATATGATTTTAGACCCTGACTTAGATACCTATTATTTCCTAGATACCTTAATTACTAAACTTCCAACCGCTACATTTTTGACCGCAGAAATTCGCGATCTGCCCAAGGTCAACTGCATCAGTCAAGAAAGGGATCCAGAACAGCATCTCTTTTTGTTGAGCAGTCGTCTTGACCAAAGCATTCTTTCCATTGCCCATGCCCGCCAGACCATTCTTGAGCAATATCCGGAAGCCAATATTCCAACCAGTTCCTATGTGACAACGGTTCAGAGCACCCATCGGTTTGTCCAAGTCATTGAGCAATTGCCCCTCGATCGTCAGGTCAATAATTTAGACCTGCAAAAACAGAGTCAATATTCCTTAGATGCCCAGTTTATGCTCTATGATGCCGTAGAGCCCCTAGTCCAGGAAAAGCTAAGTCTGCGGGTGGAGCAGCTTAAGGCACGCAAATCCTCGGCAGTCATTTTCACATTTTTAGTTCTATTTATTATTATTAGCATCTATATCGCCCTAACCTTGAATTGGCTCTATATTCGACTGCTCGATCGCCGCCTTAGCCTCCAGTATCGCACGGCCAGTGTGTTAGCCGAGGCCCAGAGCTTGGAATGGGCAATCGATCGCATTTTGCCCAATATTTGTCAGCAATTGCAATGGGACATTGGCGAGCTATGGCAGGTGACACCTATCAATGGGGAAATTAAGATTTCCTGTGTTAAAAACTGGCAGCGCTCTCCCAATCCGCGCCTCGGACAACGTGCCGATCTTTCTGCGGATAAACCCAGTATTGTCTCCAGGGCCTTCAGTCAAAAACAACCCATCTGGCGCAGCGAAGTGATGCAATATCGCAATGCGCTCATCTATACCTCCCGAACAGAATTCCATGAATTTCCCCATGCCCTAGCGCTGCCGATTTTACATGAGGAAGAAGTAATCGGGGTCATGGCATTTTTTAATCGTGAATTGCCCGATCAATCCGATGAACAGCTGACGACATTGCTAGCCGTCGGTCGGCAGATCGCACAATTTATCCAGCGTCAGAGGATTAGTCAGGAATTGTCCGATGCGAAGGAAGTTGCTGAAGTGGCATCTCGGGCCAAGAGTCAGTTCCTCGCCAATATGAGCCATGAGTTTCGCACCCCGCTGAATGCGATTATTGGCTATGGTGAGATGCTCCATGAGGAATCCGAGGACTTTGAAAATACAGTTTTGACCGATGATTTGAGTAAAATTGTCACCGCAGGTCGCCACCTTCTCAAGCTGGTCGAAGATGTCTTAGATATCTCGAAAATTGAGGCAGGCCATATGCGGCCGTACCTAGAAGAATTTAATATTTCTCTGATGCTGGAAGAAGTTGTCGCCACAACAAGACCCCTAATTCAGAAAAATAAAAATGCCTTTGTGCTAAAGTGCGATCCTGAGGTGATTAATATTTACAGTGACTTTCTGAAGCTCAAACAAATTCTGATCAATCTACTCAGCAATGCCGGAAAATTCACCCATGGTGGTTTGGTTCAATTAGAGGTGATGCGGGAGATAGGAGCAAACCAGACTTTTATCCTCTTTCGAGTTAAAGATTCAGGCATTGGCATCAGTGCGGAACAAATCCAAAAACTGTTTCGGGTCTTCACCCAAGCCGATGATTCGACAACTCGCAAATATGGTGGAACGGGATTGGGCCTGGCGATTAGTCAGGCTTTCTGTCAGATCATGGGAGGCACCTTGACGGTCGATAGTGTGGTCGATCAGGGGACTGTCTTCACAGTACGCCTGCCCGAAAGACCCACCAACCCTTCTCCAACAATGCCCATTTCAGAGGTCAATCATGGCTAAGGTTCTTTTAGTTGAAGATAATGACGTGAATCGGGAAATGCTAGTGCGGCGGCTGGCCAAGCGTGGTTTCGATATGGTAGTGGCCATTGATGGGGAAGATGCCCTGGGTGTCGCCCGTAATGAACAACCCGATATCGTGTTGATGGATATGAGTTTGCCTGTACTGGATGGCTGGGAAACCACCCGCCAGCTCAAGGACAATCGCGAAACGGCCCATATTCCAGTGATTGCCCTGACCGCCCATGCGATGATCGAAGACCGCAATCGCTGCTATGCCGCTGGATGTGATGATTATGACACGAAGCCTATTGAGATCGATCGCCTGATCAGCAAGATACAGACGCTGATCCATCGGCTCAGCCGTTAATTCAGTCCGTAGATTTCCATGCATTTTGCTCCACATCTTCTATCATGGCGGCTTGGGTTGATCGCAGTTGTTGATCAGATAAGGAATAGGTTATGTCTAAAAACGCAAGATTGGTCTCAGAGGTCTTTAACCCCTTAATCAACCCGATCGTCACCTTTCTGGTCCTAGCCATGGACGACCCGGCACAACCCACGGCAAAAATTTTTCTCAACTGGGCCGTCGCCATTGCCTTCGCCTCGGGCTTGATTTTCCTCTACATCGCCTATCTCAAGCAGAAGCGGGTGATCGAGTCCACGGAGCTGGTCATCCGAGAACAGCGGATTAGCCCCCTGACCTTCGCTGTGCTGAGCTATGCCCTAGGCTTTGGGGTATTGACGCTGCTGAATGCCCCTTGGCTAATGCGGGGGCTGATGTTCTGCTATGCGACGAATACGATGGTGGTGCTGATGATTACCCGGCGCTGGAAGATCAGCATTCATACCACGGGCATTGCGGGACCTCTGGTGGCTCTGACCTATCAGTTTGGCTGGATGCTACTACCGCTCTACATTCTGATTCCGATTGTCGGTCTATCTCGGGTCAAGATGCACCGTCATACCCCCCTTCAGGTTGTGGCAGGTGGGATCCTGGGTGTGGCTATGACGATAGTTCAGCTTTACTATTTCCGCTAGTATTTGTATGCGATCTGAGGCGGGGGCGAGGGTTTTATCGATCCAGTAAAGAAATTTCCCCTCCACGGTTTACACCTGAGATTTGCTTGAGCTAGAATCTTAGTACAATGTGTGTCCTAAGATACAAACCTCCCCTACAGGTCCCTCGCTGTTAGGACGTCACTGTTTTTCTAGGTTTTCCCCTTCCAAGTATTGGATTAACTGATTTACTTCATTTCAATCTAGGACGCATCTTATCTTTCTCATGTTAACTTTTTCGCCCCTAGTGGGCTTGTCTAATGTTTTGACGCCGTTTGCTCCTTATATTCCGAAGTTGATTGCAGCGTTGGCGCAGATGGAGGCCTTTACGGGGGAGAGGCGATCGCTACGCGACTGGCATGAGTTAAAACTTGCGGCCCTCCAAACGGTCCTGGGGGCGGATAATGTGGTGCTCTGGCAGGGCGAGACTACGGAAAGTATCCAGCCGATTTGTCAGAGTAATTTGGCCGCAGACAATGGCAGCGGAGTCCTTAAGATGGGTTTGAATGCGCGGGGACGGCGCGTATTTTTGCGCCGGAGTCCTGTGGGGTCTGTTTACCGGCGGCGGCGGGTGGGGTTGTTTTGGTGCCTGTGGCGTCGGAGGATCAGGTGATGTTTTTGGCGCTGCATGGGGTTCTGGGGGATGCGTTGCAGGAGCCCCTGGCCTGTTTGGTGTCGCAGTTTTATCAGATTGATGGGGAGGGCTTAAGCGATCCGATCAATGTGGAAGGGCTGTTAATTGATGCTTGGAAACGACGCTTTCAATTTGTGCCGTCCAGTCTATACGAGCGGCGGTTTACGCTGTTTTGTGAACGGTTGAAGCAGATGCAGGTGTTTTTCCAGCCGATCGTTCAGTTGAGGCCCTTGATGCTAAGTGGCTGGGAGGCCTTGGCGCGCGATCGCATCCATCATCAGACGCCCGTGGATCTATTCCGGGTGGCGGAGCTGTGGGGCAGGTCATTTATTATTGAGCTGGATCTACATTTTCTGAAGGTGGCCACGCAGACCTACCGGGAACAGACGGAGCAGTATGGGATCGCGCCGCTGCCGCTGTCGATCAATGTCTACCCGGATTCGCTGCTGCACAAAAGTTATTTGACTTGCCTACAAAAACTGGTGAGCCATGGGGTGATCGAATCGAGAAATTTGGTGCTGGAGATTTCCGAAAAACAGGAAATTGTCTACAAGCCTGCCTGGAGTAATCACAGCCCAGTCAACCAGAGCTTTCGTAAAAAACTCAAGGAAATCGCCCGGTATATTCCCCATATTCGGTTTGCCATCGATGACTATGGCTCTAACCATGCCACGGTATCGCGGTTGTTGGGGTTATGTTTGGACTATGTGAAGATCGATCGTGAGGTGCTCTATTGCGATCCGGATGCCTGTCGTACGGTACTGCGGTTTATTCAAAATCTGATGATTGAGCAGGGTTGTTTTCACCCCTATATTGTGATGGAGGGAGTGGATACGGACTGTCCCATGAAAATTGGGGAATTGAGCAGCCTAGGCATTTCCCATATCCAGGGCTTTGGGGTGGGTACACCCCAGGAACGGATCTATGCGGATCTCTCCCCCGAACTGCGTGAGTATCTGTCGCAGCAGTTGCAGCCCGATGGGAGGATGCTGCCGACGTTTTGATCCCGATCAATCGGGGATCTTGCTCCAGCCCGCACTGATTGTATAGGCATAGGCGGCCTGATTCAGATAGATGGGGATGCGATTGGTGCTGGTGTAATAGTTGACAATGCGGATGGAACCCTTGGGCAGCGAGATCAGTAGATCCTCACCCTGCAATTGTGCTTGAACTTGGTCAAGGCGATAGTTGGCTAAATCCAAAATATCGTTGCGGTCTGTACCTTCTAGGCGATCGTTCCCCCCATCCTGTCCGGGGTCATAGCCCCCGAATCGATTGCTGGCTGAGTTAGCTATAATTTGGTCATCGCTCTTCGAAGTCATCACATTCTCTAGCACGGTGTTGTAGGCAATCACAGTCCCAAACGGCGTGGCATAGTAGGGCATTCGATCCTGCTGGGCATAGTAAATCTGGCGATCGCGATCGATCTGCGTTGTAATCCAACCACCGCTGTTGAGATTAATCGAATAGCCGCCATCGACTGGGGCCAATTGAGATAGGTCCAAGGTGTCAATGCCTTGGCTGTCCCAGAGGGTTTGTTTAATCGGGGTTTTGGCTAGGCCAAAGGTTTCGGATGCGACTTCGTATTGGTAAACCGTGGTGAATTGGTAGGTGGTGGCGTTGCTATTGGATCGTTTTGCACCGTAGAGGTGTTGGAGCGCGCGGATGTCGTACTCCATCGGGGTAATGGGGGAGCTACCTGGGGTGTTGTAGCTCATGATGGTATTGCTGGTGTTGTCATTATTCGGGAGCAGGTAGGGACCTTCTGTGCCAGTGCCTACTACGTCATAGTTGCCGGGATGTTTGAGGCCGAGGGCATGGAGGGTTTCGTGGAGGAGGGTCATGTAGCCATGGTTGCCGGGGCCGAGTCCGAACCCGTTTTTGGCATCGCTCTCCCAGCGATCGCTCAGATGGACATCCCCGCCAGTGGTGCTATCTGGATAAAATGCATAGGCGTAGGAATTGCTATTTGTATCTTGAGTAAACATATAGCGCAGGGGCACATATTCATTGTCGGCGGTTTCAATAAACTGGACATTGATATAGCGTTCGATCGTCTTTAAAACTTCACGAATATTGGCTTTAATGGGTTCTGTTAGTTCCGTTGAGGTCTCTTCAATATAGTCCTTTGCGCCTGGACGATAGAAGCTAAAGGGAATAAATCCACCATTTTGCGAGGTGTCCCAATAGGCGCCTGCACTGTTAATTAAAGCGTCAATTTCAATCTGCCCTGATTTCTGGGCCTGACCAATGGTAGGACTGACCAGAAAAGCAGGTTTAGCATCAAATTCCTGAACATCGATCGCCGTCACATCTTTACCCATACCCAGATTGAGATTGTTACTTTCTTGCGCTTCTTTAATCAGATTATCGCCGTCAATAATCATGCCAATGTAGTAGGTGCCAGGGCCATCCCAGAAGTTGTTTTGGCTACTGGGGAGGGTGATTTGAATGGTATCGGTCTTTGTGCTGTTGCTGTAGAGATTGGCGATCGTGCTTTGAGTAAGGAGATAGTCGTCCGGGGCGATCACCTCATCCTTGGATAGATAAAAACTTACCTGCACATTTTCCGTGGCCACAAGACTATTGGTAACGCTATGTTTGAGTCCTAGCATATAGCCAGGGGCAACGAGACCTTCTGTGACGCTGAGACCATTGCCGGATAGTTCACTGACGGCGGCGTCATATTCCCATTGATCGCCCCCAAAAGATCCAGTCAGGGGACCTTCGATTCGAGCTTGTTCGCTGCCTAGACCCTTGTCCCCAGCCATTTGACGAACTGGGATAAAGCTTTGGCCTGTGGCATCCACGTCATAGTAGCGATCGACGAATACCTGCTGGGTCGAATAGCGATCGCCTCCCTCTGTCATGGCAGTGATGAAGTAGCGACCATTTTTTCCGGTTGTATTGTTCTTTTCAGTCGGATCGTAGAACTGGCCTACTTGGTAGGTGCCACTACGAGCATAGGTGTAACCTGTATAGTAATCACTAGTATTGTCTTTGCCATTGAAGTAATATTCAAATTGATAACGCTGATAGCTCTGAACATTAATAGATAGGCTGTAACGGCTGTCTCCGCCGTATTGCTGGACCTGAGCATAATATTGGCCCGGTTGAAGATCGCGTTCGATCAGCTCCGGCGTGGTGCCTGCCAAGAAAGAAGCTTGGATGCTTTCCCCTTGATCGTTGAGCAGTTGGATATCTAGATCTTCACGGAGATTGCCCAATTCAAGTTTGACGGCGCTCAGGCTGGTGATGTTGAAGGCGTAGAGGTCCCGTGGATTCCATTGGCTAATATTATCCTGCAGATTAATCGGGGCACCATTGGCATTGAGCGTGAGCGATCGGGCAGCGCGCAATTGTTCGGCGATCGACATAGGGGCAATCTCGTGACAACAGAGAGGTTGTGTTTAGATTGCCCCATGGGGGGATAGGGATTGTAGGTGATGTAGCGGAGCTTCTGGGCAAGCAGTGGGGGCGATCGCCTGGGATCTACGCAGAAGCAGGCCGATTCGATCCCATGGCGCCGATCGCTAGACCAACAGCCGATCGATCGACTCCTGCTCGCCTAGGACCACCATCACCGCGCCCGCCACCAAAACCGCATCCGGTAAGGGATTCGTTACCACGCTGCCCGCCTGGCTGATCGCCAACACCGTCACCCCATAGTCTCGCCGTAGCTGCAACTGCCCGATACTCTTGCCATCGAAGGCCTTCGGCACCACCACCTCCACAATGCCATGGCGATCGCCCAATTCAAACTGCTCCAATATGCCTGGACGACTCAGCGATCGGCCCAGGGCACAGCCCATCTCATGCTCCGGGAAGACCACCCGATCGGCCCCGACCTTTTCCAACAGCCGCCGATGGATATCGGAAGAAGCCTTCGCCACCACCCGCGCCACCCCGGCCTCCTTCAGATGGAGGGTGGCAATCACGCTCTCTTCAACATAATTGCCAATCGCCACAACCACCGTATCCATCTCAAACACCCCCGACTCCCGCAATGCTGCGGCATCCGTCACATCCAGGGCGAGTGCATGGGTGACTTTGCCCTCCAATAAAATCTGTGTGACCCGCTCTTCTTGGCGATCGATCGCCAAAATATCATAGCCCTGGGCACCCATCGTCAAGGCCACCGCCCGACCAAACCGCCCCAGCCCCAACACCGCAAACTGCTCATTCTTAGATGAATTGCCCAATCGCAGCCGATTTAATAAACCCATGTCTACCCCACCAATAGATTCTCTTCTGGATACTGCACCAACCGGGGCTTGGCTTCCCCAAGCAATGCACTCATCCCCAGTAAAACTCCCACCCGGCCCAAATACATCGCCAATACTAGCAAAAGTTTCGCCCCCACCGATAGCTGTGGATTTACGGTCATCCCTGTAGAAAGCCCCACCGTGGCAAAGGCTGAAATCGTGTCAAACACAATCTGACTAAACGGAATCTCTGGGTCACACAATGCGATCGCGTCGTAATCAAAGCCACACAGCCAACGGATCCCATCAAGACTCCCACCGCCTTTAATACCAGCGACATCGGAATCTGCCGTCGATAGAGCACCACCACCTCCCGCCCCCGCAAAATTGTCCTCGTACAGCTCATTAAAATCCGCAATGTTGTCGTTTTGATCCCCCCGGCTGTGCCCCCCGGACAGCCACCGATGAACATCAAGGCCATGGTAATAGACAATCCCGCCGTACTCATCTTACTAATATCAATGGTATTAAACCCCGCCGTCCGGGTCGTCACCGACTGAAACCCAGCGGCCAGGAATTGGTCCATGGGCGAAAGGGCGGAGATCGTTTGGGGATTGTGGCTTTCGATGATCCAAAAGGCTAGGGTGCCCAGGCTCAATAGGGCGATCGTCGTACTTACGGCCACCTTGAAATTCAGGGAAAACATCGCTAAGGTTCGACGCGATCGCCCCCAGAAAAAGGCCTCAAATATTACCTCATAGCCAATCCCACCGAGGACGATTAAACTAGCGATCGCACCATTGACGATCCAATTGCCCTGGTAGCTGATCAAATTATCCGGCATCAAACTAAAGCCCGCGTTATTCCAAGCGCTCACGCTCAAAAACCCAGCGAGCCCTAGCCTAGATAGCGGCGTGGCAAATCGACCTTCAAATAGAACATCCAGTCGTTTGTCTGCCATAAAGGCGCACCAAAGGACGATCACCCCCGTCAATTCCAATAGTAAAGTCGTGGCTATGATGGAATTGAGTAGCTGTTTTAAACCCTGGAGTTTGGTCCGATCTAGGGCGGCGGCGATCGCCACCTTATCCTTCAGGTCAAACTGTTTTCCCAGTAAAAACAGCAGGCCCGTGGTAACGGTCATATAGCCTAAGCCACCGATCTGCACGAGAGCCACCATGACAATCTGCCCCCAGACCGTAAAATAGGTCCCCGGATCCACCAGACTATGGCCCGTGACGCAGACCGCTGAGGTGGACGTAAACAATGCCACTACAAGATGGTCCCAGCCCCAGGACTGCGTTGAAGCCCCCGGGAGTGCCAGCAAAATTGTGCCCACCAGAATCACCGCTGCGAAGCCGCAGCAAATTTGACGGGGAATACCCATAGATAAAACTCCATACACCACCTAATAATTCTGTCGTAACCAGCGATTTATCGCCCTCCCAGCATGACACTAAAATGGGCTTTTTCCTTTGCTATGGGCATCCAACATTTTTTCCGCCAACCCGCACCATTCCTCCCGCAGCGGTGCATCCTTGGCATCGGCATTCAAGGGCCGACCCTGCAATTCTGGGTGGCGATCGTACAGTCTCTGATTTACTTTGCCGTAAAATTGGTTAGAAGGAATGTTAAATTCCTTATGTCGTGCCACGGTCTCGGCGCAACTTCTAGTTTTGCCATTGGTCTCCTCACCGCCCCCAAAAATGCCATCAAAATTAGGGAATTTCGGCAGTTCTAGGGCAGGTATCTTAGGCAACTCAAATTTCCCTAGCAAACCACCACCGATCACCACTGCCAATACCAATGCCCCCAGCATCACCAAGCGAAACACCAAGGTCATCACCCAATCCACCACCTTCGCCCCACCCCACAGCATCTTAAAGATCCACCTCAGCAGCCGGAAGGGCAGCAGCAATAGCCAACCCAGCCCCCGAGCAATCCCATGGACAGGATCGAGCGATCGCCTCTCCTCTTCATAGAAATCATCCGCCTCAGGGCTAGGCAAAGGCGGTTGTAGCGGCGCTCTGATCGGTCCCAAGGGTACTGGAACGGCGGCTTTAGGTACTTGCTGCGCTGGGCGGCGGGGCGCGGCGGGGGCAACGGCAACGGTTTTGATGTTGGAGAGAGAGGGCGGCGGTTTTGGAACGCTGGCCTGGGGGGGAACCATGGGTGCGGGTGGGGCGATCGCCAGCCCCTGGGTCGAAAGACCATTCAAGGCCTGCTGAAGCAACGCCGCCGTCGGATAGCGGTTTTGTGGAAAGGTCGCAAGCATCCGATCGAGGATATCCCCCAGGCCTGAATTCAGGGTGAGCCGCGATCGCCACCGCCAGGCCTGTTGCTGTTCGTCATAGAAATCCGTCGGCGCCCGGCCTGTGAGCAACACCAGGGTCGTCACCGCCAAGGAATAGAAATCACTGCTCGGATGCACCTCCCCCCGGAACTGCTCGGGGGGCGTATAGCCGAGTTTGTGAATCTGGGTCAGCACAGGCCCCGAACCCAATAGTTTCATCGCCGTGGTCGCCACCTGCTTGACGCTGCCAAAATCGATCAACACAGGCTTGCCCAACTTACTATCGCAGATCAGATTGTCCGGGGAGATATCCCGGTGGATCACCCCCCGCGAATGGATATAGTCCAGCACAGGCATCAAATCCCGCAAAAACTGAATTGCCTCGCCTTCCGTTAGACGCAAACCGCGATCGATCCGTTGCGCATAGGACTCACCCTGAATAAACTGCTCCACCAAAAAGAGCGACTGTTCCTGGTTAATCGACACCGTCAACAGGGCACGAAACTCCGGGATCTGGGCATGCTGCAACTGGTATAAAATCCCTGCCTCTCGTTCAAACAGCTCCCGCGCCTTCCGCAGCAAATCCGGCTGATGCAACTGCGGCGCAAACTCCTTCAGCACACAGGGCTCATTGAACCGATGGCTATCTTCGGCCAAATAGGTGCGGCCAAACCCACCCTGGCCCAAAACATGGCGAACCAGGTAGCGATCGTTGAGGACAAGTCCAGGAGATAGGGGTGCGGGCAGTGGCATGGATTGAGGGATCAAAAGATGGGACGCAGCGGGAACTCTTGTAAACTTAGATTCAGCTAGCATCAAGATTCAGTGTAGCGGGTCCAGATTCCTAATAGTCAGCTACCTGAATTAAACTCTGGTCCTCCCTATTCAGTCAGGAGATTTTCACCTTGTATTTGTTGATTCCAGCGGCAGGCTCCGGAAAACGGATGGGCCACGATCGCAACAAAGTCCTCCTACCCCTCCTGGGCCAACCGATCTTCGCCTGGACCCTCCTGGCCGCCGAAGCCGCCACCAGCATTCAGTGGATTGGCATCATGGGTCAGCCGATCGACTTCCCGGACTTCCAAGCCTGCATTGATACCCTGCCCCTGACCAAACCCGTCCAACTAATCATCGGCGGATCCACACGCCAGGAATCGGTTTACAACGGTTTACAGGCCCTGCCGCCTGAGGCCGAACAGGTGCTGATCCATGACTGTGCGAGGTGTTTGGCCACGCCCGATCTGTTCGATCGCGCCACCCTTGCCTTGCAAACCCAGCTCGGCCTGATCGCTGCTGTCACCGTCAAGGACACCATCAAAGTGGTGGATGGGGACCTGTTGGTGCAAAACACCCCCGATCGCGCCAACCTCTGGGCCGCCCAAACCCCCCAGGGCTTTTCGGTCAAACAGCTTAAGGATTGTCACGAGAGGGGTTTAACCGAGGGCTGGGAGGTGACGGACGATGCCGCCCTGTTTGAGCGCTGTGGGTTGCCCGTGCATATCCTGCCGGGGGAAGAGACCAATCTGAAGGTGACGACACCTGTGGATCTGGCGATCGCCGAATTCATCCTGCGCCAACGCCAGAACCAATAACAATCGTCAAGTGCGCCGTGCTGGAATCGAACCAGCCTGAAAGCGAATTATGAGCTCGCTGCCTCCCCAATCGGCCAACGGCGCGGGGTTTGTAGCCCAAGATTTCGGGCTGTTAATCATTTTAAGCGAAGAATCGGGACTTGGCGAGCCAAAACTTTCCAGTAGTCATTGCACGATCTGGCAAAACTCCGATTAGAATACCCAACAGATAGCCCTAGCCCATTGCAGTTCCTATGAAATTCAACTCCACAGTCGTCTACACCTTCGTCCTGCTGTTCCTGATGATTGGGGCCGGGGTGGCTAGTGCTGTTTCGGGGTTTTCCATGGGGCGTGAGGCCTTGAAGGGGATCACCCAGCCGGATTCGCGGCCCAATAAGGGAAAGGCCAATAGAACGGGTGTGGTGGCAAAGGAAGACCTGCAACTGCTCAAGGAAGATGACATCGTCAAGTCCATGAAGGAGCGTATCGACAGCAGTGCCAAGAATGGCGCCAAGGCCCCGGAAAAGCCTGAGAAATCTGAGAAAGAAAAGACTAGCGAAAAGCCCAAGGCAGAAAAAAACGCCAAGGTTGAGCTGCCCGTTACCGCTGAGAGCGAAGGGGTCGCCATGGAAGTCCTGTCCCGACGCCAAGAGGGGGACAGCACCCTGTTCGAAGTGGCGATGAAGAACAGTAGCGATCGCCCCGTCTCCTTCCGCTACAACTTCATGAACATTACGGACAACAAGGGCCAGATCGTTAATGCGGAGGCGATCGGCCTGCCGGAGGCGCTCCCGGCAAAGAGCGAAAAATTCTCTGGGTCCGTTAAGATCGCCACTGGATCCCTGGAGAAGGTGGAAAATGTTACGCTTCAGCTTTCCGACTACCCAGAACAGAAGATTCAGCTACGGTTGACGGATATCCCGGCCCATTAGAGATAGATGTAGATCTGTTCCAGTTCTCTATGTCCCCTGTTCTTCCCTTAGCCCACCTAGTCCAGCCGGAAACCTCGACCGAAATAGGCGTGCGACTCCTCTCTATTGCAACGCTGATCGCCATTAATGCCTTCTTTGTAACAGCGGAATTCTCCATCGTTTCCGTACGGCGATCGCGGATCAACCAGCTCATCGATGCAGGCGATCTCCAAGCGCGCACCGTCCGGGATTTGCAGCAGGGGATCGATCGATTACTTTCCACCACACAACTGGGCATCACCCTGTCGAGCCTGGCCCTGGGTTGGATTGGGGAGCAGGTGATGGTGGATCTGGTGGCCAGTGGGTTGGTCAGGCTGCCGATCGATCGCGCCACACGCACCATGCTGGCCCATTCCTGTGCCACGCCCATTGCCTTTTTGTCGATCGCCTATCTGCAAATTGTCCTGGGGGAACTCTGCCCCAAGTCCGTGGCGATGCTCTATGCGGAAAAAATCGCCCTGGTCCTGGCACCCTTTAGTGTGGCGATCGGCAGACTGTTTAATCCATTTATTTGGGTGTTGAATCGATCGACCCAGCTGATTTTGAGGCTGCTGGGGATTCATTACTCCGGTCAGGGCTGGTACAACCAGGTGACGTCGGAGGAGTTGCAGCTGATGATTGAGACCTCCAGTGAGTCGATTGGTCTCGAAGAAGAGGAGCGGGAGCTGCTGAGCAATGTGTTTGAGTTTGGAGAAGTATCGGCGTCGGAGGTGATGGTGCGGCGGCCAAGCATGGTGGCGATCGAGATTAAGGGGACGGTGCGCGATCTGCTGGAGGAGGTGTCCTACTCGAACCATTCGCGCTATCCGGTGATGGATGGGTCCCTAGATGATATTTGCGGGGTGATTCACCTGAAGGAACTGGCGGAGCCGTTGATCCAGGGGACCTTGACCTTGGATGGCTCAATTCAGCCCTGGGTCAGGCCCGTGCAATTCGTGCCGCAGTACACTTCCCTGGCCGATCTGCTGACGCTGATGCAGGCCTCGGGTCAGCATATTGTGATCGTGGTGGATGAGTTTGGGGAGACGGCGGGGCTGGTGACGATTCAGGATTTGGTGACGCAGCTGATCGGGGAGTCGCCGGAGTCGGGGGATGAAAAGGCGCTGACGATCCAGTGGGTGGACCAGCATAGCTGTCTGGTCCAGGCCCAAATGGACATTGAGGAGGTCAACGAACTGCTTCAGCTCAACCTGCCCCTGTCGGTGGAATACCAGACCCTAGGGGGCTTCCTGCTCTATGAATGGCAATGCATCCCCAAGGAAGGAGAAACCTTGCAGTATGGGGACTGTGAGTTGACGGTGGTCTCGACTGAGGGGCCGCGTCTGCACCAGATCAATATTCACCGTATCAGTCCGGTCCAGGAACGCGAAACATCCGAGGATTTACTCGCCCCCCCTGCATAACCCTAGGGCTATGGTCGTTATATACAAATCGCGTTAGGTGTGCCCACGGTTTCTTTTCTCCCTACCCAAGAGTCCTTCTATGACCATTGCCAAATCGATTAAGGGTCGGTTCGCCTGTTTGATGGGTCTCCCCTTGCTGATGTCTATCGGCGGCAGTTTGGTCTGGCCCCAGTCGGCCTCGGCCTGCGGTCGGGTATCCATAACGGCCCAGTCGGTTAAATTCAAACCAGAACCGATCGCCCAAACCCAGCAAAACCACCGCCCAGCATCCGACTGGAACGGCAACTACGAATTTTTTGAGACCGTCAGCACCAATTCTGTGGTCAAGACCCGCTTCTACCGCATTAGTATGTTGCAGGTCCGCTGCGGCTGGCAGGCCCAGGTGCGCCTGAGCGGTGACGATACGCCACAGACCTCCGTCGGGGTGAATGTCCGCTACCTCAGCGACAACGAAATTGGCCTCTACTACAACGGCGACAAGTATGACGGGCGCGATCGCGGTCAGTTTCAAACTGGCCAGCTCCTCCTGCGAATCCGGATTGACAATGCCGATACCCACCGAATTTTCTTCGAGGGCATTGAGCCTCTAGTCGAAACAAACCGCACTTCGGGACTGGCCACCGATCCACCGATTCCTAGCCGTTACTAGGCAGCTGCCTTGGTTTTGGGCGTGAGGACAAAGACCTCGCCCTTGGGTTGCTGGGCCATTTGGGCCTCAATTTGATCGCGGACGATCGATCGGTATTCTAGGAAGTGTTCCCCCAGGGCCAGAATGCCAAGGTAATGCTCCCAGACCTTGGGGTTGTGCCAGAGAATCCCCACCAGATGGTGCCAGAATTTCCACCGGGTTTGGCGGACAATGCCCTGGCGCCAGATGAGGGTAAACAGCGCCTTTAGGTTGCTTTTGGTCACCTGGCGGCGACCGCCCTTACTGCGGGGGGCGCCCAGAATTAAGAAGTGGCGGTAGGTGCGATCGATATAGGCCACGGGGTCATAGAGCCGCCAGAAGGCATCCACATATTCCCTGGCAATATCCTCTAGGGGACGGGTCGGCACAAAGTTCATTAGGGTGGTTTGGTTCATGCCGGAGTTGGCTTCCCGCAGGCGACCTTCCCTGTTCAGACGATGCCACAGGGCCGTGTCGGGGAGGGCCTGCAACATGCTGAACATGGCCATGGGGACTGTGGTGTCCTCGACAAACCGGACGATCCGATCGCCCGCCCCCTTTGCTTCCCCGTCAAAACCGATGATGAAGCCCGCCATGACGCGCAGGCCCGATCGGACGATCGCTTCGACAGAGTCGTTTAGGGTACTACGGGTATTTTGGAACTTCTGGGTCAGGTTCAGACTGGCTTCGTCGGGGGTTTCAATCCCCAGGAAGACGGCGTTGAAGTTGCAGTCCACCATCATCTCCATCATTTCCGGGTCCTGGGCCAAATCGATCGAGGCCTCGGTGTTGAACCGGAAGGGATATTCATGGTCCTTCATCCAGGGCTTGAGGGCCGTCAGCATCCGTTTGACATTGCGCTTATTGCCGATGAAGTTGTCGTCCACCATGAAGATCGCCCGCCGCCAGCCCAGGTCGTAGAGGCGCTGGAGTTCTGCCAGGAGCTGCTCTGGCTCCTTGGTACGGGGTTTGCGGCCATACAGAACAATGATGTCGCAGAATTCGCACTGGAAGGGACAGCCTCGGGAGAACTGCACGGACATGCTGTCGTAGGCCTCCATTTCCAGGAGTTCGTAGCGGGGAATCGGCGTGGTGGTCACATCGGGTTTGACGCCATCGGAGCGAAAGGTCCCGGAGGTGGCACCCTGGGCGATCGCGGCTGTAAACATCGGCAGCGTAATCTCGCCCTCATCCAAAATCAAATAGTCAGCGGCTTCCACCTCCTGGGGCAGGGCCGTGGCGTAGGGTCCGCCTAGGGCCACGCGTTTATTCCGACGATGGGCCTCTTCAATCACCGCCAACACATCGGGCTTCTGGACGATCATCGCCGACATCAGCACCATGTCCGCCCAGGCCCATTCTGCCTCCGTGACGGCGCGGACATTGCGATCGACGAGTTTGAATTCCCAGTCCTGGGGGAGTATGGCAGCCACGGTGATCAGGCCTAAAGGGGGCAGCATGGCCTTGCGATCGACGAGGGCTAGGGCCTTCTCAAAGGACCAAAAGCTGGGCGGGAATTCTGGATAAATCAACAAAACACGCATAGATCACTCCTTTCTCGCTTCCGGTCCCAGCTTAGCTCGAAGCTTCGGGTTCGGTGGCTCCTGTTTATTTCGTCTTTATATTTAGGGGCATTTGGCCCGCGACTGAAGGATACTGCTGGCGAATTCAATTCGGGTGCTAACTGACGATCGCATGGCCCACCTGGGATTAAAATCCCAGGCTAACAGCTCAAACCCGTTGAAACGGGGCTAGGGTTGGAAGTCCCTTCAGGACTGTGATTGATAGCTCTCGATCGCGGGAATTTACCAGGTAAGACAGCCTCCAAATTTAGTCCTGAAGGGACTGCCAGGTGTTAGCCCGCAAATTCCATTCGCGGGGCGGAGCAGAAGCGTAGCGAAAAATTTTCTGTGGGAGGATTTTTGAATGTGGAATTTCTGTCTCTACCCTAGGACCTTCAAACTTTATCTCCCAGGGCAGATAGGGAACAAAGGGGCGGGGTTTTACGATCTAGAAAACACGAGAGTTCTGTCAAACACGAGCGGTTGGTGATTGCGAAGACCCGTTATGTCCGACCCGTTAGTAAACCCTCAAAATTTCGGAGATCTCTCTTCTATGTTTTCACTAAAAAATTTCAAAACAGCCCCGATCTTGGCGGCCATGGTCGTCGGCAGTACGATCGCCCTTCCCCTAGCCGTCACCCTTCCCACCCCCGTCGCCCAGGCCCAAATCAACGACCCTGGTTTGACGCCCGATCCCATGCCCAGCCTCCCCGCCGTCACGGAGGCCAAACTCCTGAAGGCGGTAGCCAAGCAGTTGCGGGTGCCCGTTAAGCAATTGAAGGTGGAGCGATCGCAGTTGGCGACCTTTAGCGGCTGTCTGGGGATCTATGTCCCAGGGCAGGCCTGTACAGCTATAGCGATTTCGGGCTGGAAGGCTGTGCTGAGCCGGACCCGACCTGGCGCTGTCCCCACCAACTTGGTCTATAATCTGGACCAAACTGCCAGCCAAATTGCCTTCAATGCCACCGCCAGCGGCGGCACGATCCTGCCAGTATTTGATCAGTTTGGTGGACCGATCAATCCGTCCTTTGAACCCAATCTGGTCTTCCGCTCCTATGACATAGGCAGCAATTCCGGCCAAATGGTCTACCACACCCTGACCACCGACGGTAAGATTACCCGGCTTGTGACGGGACCGACGATTCGATCGCGCCCGGTCCTGGTTCGTCAGCTCACCCCGACCCAGTTGAAGCAGTTCCAGAAGTCCCTGGAGACCAACCGCCTGCCCAACCTGAATGGGTATAGCTACCTGACCAGCGCCTCCTTCGCCGATGCCCCCACCATCACCTTTGATGTGGGCTCCGTGGTGCAGTACACCCAACAGGACCTCAACAAAGCACCCCTGGCCCTGCGACGGATTGCTCGGGACTGGAACAACCTAATCAAATAGGCGGTTCACGAAATTTTATGGAGCGATCGGGGGCGATCGCTCCATTTCCTGCGGTACCTAGGTAGACAAGTTTAAGCATGGCCCCGAAATACGGCCAAACCACAATGACCTCTACTACCCTAGAAATCCGCAACAGCCAGAAACAGCAGCTGGCTCCCCTAAATCTTCCCAACCGTCTCCTGCTCGGCCCCGGCCCCTCCAATGCCCACCCGACGGTTCTACAGGCGATGGGCATGAATCCCCTCGGCCACCTGGATCCGCAATTTCTAGGCGTAATGGATGAAATTCGATCGATGCTGCGCTACGTCTGGCAAACCGAGAATGCCATGACGATCGCCGTCAGCGGCACCGGGAGCGCTGCCATGGAGGCCACCCTCGCCAACGCCATACACCAGGGCGAAACGGTCCTGATCGCCAGCATGGGCTACTTTGGCAACCGTCTGATCGACATGGCGGGCCGCTACGGCGCCCAAGTCAAGAGCATCACCAAACCCTGGGGCGAAGTGTTCTCCCTGGCGGAACTGCGCAGCGCCATGGAGACCCACCGCCCCGCCATACTCGCCCTAGTCCATGCCGAAACCTCCACTGGCGCTTGCCAACCCATGGACGGCATCGGCGATCTCTGCCGGGAGATGGGTGCTTTGCTGATCCTCGACACCGTCACCAGCATGGGCGGCGTCCCCACCCACCTGGACGATTGGGGCGTGGATCTGGCCTATAGCTGTAGCCAAAAGGGCATCGGCTGCTCCCCTGGGGCCTCGCCCTTTACCATGGGCGATCGCGCCTGGACCAAGCTTCAAGCCCGCACCACACCTGTGGAAAACTGGTACTTGGATATGAACCTGCTCTCTAAATACTGGGGACCGGAACGGGTCTACCACCACACCGCCCCCGTCAACCTCTACTACGGTCTGCGTGAAGCCCTACGCCTCCTCTGTGAAGAAGGGGTGGAAAACGCCTGGAAACGCCATCAGACTAACGCGGAATATCTCTGGCAGCAGTTGGAATCGATCGGCCTGTCCATGCATGTGGACAAACAGTACCGCCTACCCACCCTCACCACCGTGCGAGTGCCTGAAGGCGTTGATGCCAAGGCGGTTTCGGCGCGGATGCTGAAGGAATTTGACCTGGAAATCGGCAATGGGTTGGGGGAATTGGCTGGAAAAGTATGGCGTGTGGGCCTGATGGGCTACAACAGTCGCAGGGAAAATGTTGATCATTTAATTGACGTTTTCAAGCAAGTGTTGTAAATTGCAAAGCTATTTGCCTCAAACCTATGGCTAGCTGGCCTGGACCCTGATTTGCTGGGACCCAACCACCGATCGATCCATCCCTGACCCAAACGGGGACAGATACAGGCGAAAAACTTTACTGGGCGGGCTTTACAGGTAAAAGTCCACCCAGCATGGGTTTCAGCCCCATTGTCCCCTCAAAACCCCAGCCCGAAGCCGTTCGATTCTAAGAAAAAACTAAAAAAAAGGTTGCATTTTTTCAATCCCGACATAGAATACGGGAAATGCTAAATGCAAAGGAATTTGGACAAGTTATGAACAAGGCAGAATTAGTTGATGCTATCGCTGAGAAGGCATCTGTGAGCAAGAAAGATGCTGATGCGATCGTGAGTGCGACGGTCGAAGTGATCATGGAAGCTGTGTCTAACCAAGACAAGGTGACCCTGGTGGGCTTCGGCACCTTTGAAGCTCGTGAGCGCAAGGAACGCGAAGGGCGTAACCCTTCGACGGGTCAGGCCATCAAGATCCCCGCCACCACTGTGCCTGCATTCTCCGCTGGTAAGGGTTTCAAGGACTTGGTCGCTGAAAAAGCTGGCAAGGGCGCTAAGAAGAAGTAGGCGATCGCCCTGATTTTATAATGTGAAGAGAGGGAAGGCATGGAAATGTCTTCCCTTTTTCTCTGGCTATGCCTGTCCGAGGGTCTGGGGAGTAATGATTTTCGTAAAGCTTTACGGATTGTGGCCGATCGGGTCCGGAGAAAGAAGCATCAATCTCCCAGCTTTGAATGATGATGCGCCACCCCAATTTTTCCCGACGAAATCTGACGATTGCTAGCTTGACCGCCCTCAGTCTTGTATGGTTGGTGCCTTCCTTGGTCCACAATATCCGCCTGGCCATGGCCCAAGGGGTCTGGTGCAGCCTCAGCAACGGTGACCAGCTCGACTCGCCCCGGATGATTCACTATGGCAAGGACTGCCCCTAGGCCATCGGGGCGCAATAATGATGCCTAGTATACAGTTTGGCCTAGGGAACTACGCTATCTAATTAGAAGGTGCTCTAGGTTACACTGCGCTATGGCCCTTTAAGAAACTGTATTTGTCTCAGTGCCCCAGATTTTCCCAACCCAGCCGTCTATGGATACGAATGATCTCGGGGGTATCAGCATACCTGCGGCCTATTCGACGCTTTCGGTCTCGGCCATTGTGGCGGAGTTGCTCTCCCGTTATGGTATCCCGGAGGTGCGGATCTGCCAGTTTTGGAGGCGGGGACTGAGTGATGTGTACTGGGTGGAGACAACGGATGGATCCAGCTATATTCTACGGATTTCCCACCATCAATGGCGATCGCGGTCGGATGTGATCTATGAGCTAGAGTTCTTGGAGCATCTGCATCGGCATCAGTTGCCTGTGGCCTATCCTCTGCGAACGAAGAATGGGGAACTCTGTCTAACGGTGCGGGCTCCGGAGGGCGATCGCTTTGCCAGCTTATTTATCTATGCGCCGGGATCGGTGCCGATCGGGGATTTGAATTTGGTCCAGAGTCGGGTGCTGGGCAGGACGGTGGCCCAGGTTCATGCCAGCGCCCAGTCGTTCCAGTCAACGGTGGCGCGATCGCCCCTTGATGCCGAACAGTTACTGGATCGCTCCCTGACCAATCTCGATGGGTTCCTCGGCGATTATCCAGAGCAGCGGCAGGCGATCCATGGCATTGCGGCTAACCTATCCCAGCGCCTTGCGACCTTGCCCAAGGCGTCACCCTATTGGACGGTTTGTTGGGGGGATCCCCATAGTGGCAATACTCATTTTGCTTCGGATACAGCCCTGACGTTGTTTGATTTTGACCAATGTGGGCCGGGGTGGCGGGCCTTTGAGTTGGGTAAGTTTTTGCAGGTGGCCATGAGCTGTGGGGTGGCTCGCAAGGTGCGGCGGGCTTTCTTGGAGGGGTATGAGTCGATCGCACCCCTAGAAGCGGTGGAGCGTGAGATGATTCGGCCCTTGACCCAGGCGGCTTATCTATGGAACTGGTCGATTGTGGTCAACTATGCCCAGTTCCATGATTACTGTCGGTTGGATGCCCACCATCTCCGGAAGCGGTTTGAGATGTTTAAGATGCTGGGGGTGAATGATTGTCACCTGTTTTAGGGGGCCTGTGGGAAGATGGTCTATGGAGACTTTTGTAGATTAATCGCCGTGGATTTTCTGACTGCCCCTGTCCTGACTACTGTGCCGAAGAAACATCCGGGGGATTCCCTGGTCCTGACGATCGCGCCTCTTTTCGTCGAGGAGGTTTATACTCTGGCGGATGATGGGGCCAATGGGGCGGTGGTGCTGATGAGTGGGATGGTGCGCAATAGGACGGACGGGCGGGGGGTGATATCCCTGGAGTATCAGGCCTATGCGCCCATGGCGGAGCGGGTGTTTTGTCAAATTGCCACGGAGGTGCGCTTGCGTTGGCCCGAGGTGACAAGGGTGGTGATTCATCACCGGACGGGGCATTTGGGGGTGGGTGAGATTAGTGTGCTGATTGCGATCGGCTCTCCCCACAGGCGCGAAGCCTTTGAGGCCTGCCAGTTTGCAATAGATACGCTGAAACATGCTGCACCTATATGGAAGAAAGAACATTGGCAAGATGGGTCGAGTTCCTGGGTAACGATTGGCAGTTGTGAGCAACTAAGCTGTTGACTTTGTCCTATGATGACGGGGTGCGATCGGACTTGTCGGACCTTGGGAGACATTGGGCTATGCGGATTTTGTTTGTGGCGGCGGAAGTGGCTCCCTTGGCGAAGGTCGGAGGGATGGGCGATGTGGTGGGTGCCCTGCCGAAGGTGCTGCGGGCCATGGGCCACGATGTGCGAATTTTCATGCCCTACTATGGTCAGATTAGTAAAAAAATCCAGGTGCCGAGTGAGCCTGTGTGGAAAGGCTACGCAATGTTTAATGACTTTGCGGTCTATGAGACGTTGCTGCCGGGTACGGATGTGCCGCTGTATTTGATGGGCCATCCGGTGTTCGATCCGCCTCGGGTCTATGGGGGGACGGATGAGGATTGGCGGTTTATATTTTTCTCGAATGGGGCGGCGGAATTTGCTTGGAACCATTGGAAGCCGGAGATTATCCATTGTCATGATTGGCATACGGGGATGTTGCCGGTCTGGATGCATCAGTCGCCGGATATTGCGACGGTGTTTACGATTCATAATTTGGCCTACCAGGGGCCTTGGCGGACGAAGCTCGATCGAATGACCTGGTGTCCTTGGTATATGCAGGGTCACAATACGATGGCGGCGGCGGTTCAGTTTGCGGATTGGGTGAATACGGTGTCGCCAACCTATGCGGCCCAGATTAAGACGGCGACCTATGGGGAGAAATTGGAAGGGTTGATGTCGTTTGTGAGTGAAAAGTCTTCGGGGATTGTCAATGGGATTGATGTCGAAAGTTTTAATCCTGAAACGGATAAGGCATTGAAGCAGACCTTTAGTTCGACAACGCTAGAGAAGCGCGTGACAAACAAAACTGCAATCCAAGCGGAAATGGGTTTGGATGTCGATCCAGATATTTTCTTGGTGGGTGTGGTTTCGCGCCTAGTAGAACAGAAGGGCGTCGATTTGATGTTGCAGATTCTCGATCGCTATTTGGCCTATAACAATTCTCAGGTGACAATTTTGGGGACGGGCGATCGCTATTATGAGACGGCGCTGTGGGAATTGTCGGCGCGCTATCCGGGAAGGATGGCGACCTATTTGCTCTATGACGATAGTATGGCTAGAAGAATCTATGCGGGGAGCGATGCCTTTTTGATGCCGTCGCGGTTTGAGCCCTGTGGAATTAGTCAGATGCTGGCGATGCGCTATGGCTCGGTGCCGATTGTCCGGCGGACGGGGGGCTTGGTGGATACGGTGGCGGCCCATGTGCCGTCGGAGCATGAGGGTACGGGTTATTGTTTCGATCGCTATGAGCCGTTGGATTTGTTTACCTGTATGGTGCGGGCGAGTGAGGCGTTCCGGTTTAAGGATCAGTGGCGGGAGTTGCAGCAGCGAGGTATGGCGATGGACTTTAGCTGGGAGCGATCGGCGGTAGAATACGAGAAGATTTACCAGAAGATTACGAATAAATAGTATGGCTCTACCGGATCTCCCGTGGTCGATCCTAGATGTAGCTGCCTGAAAAGCCAGTTTTGCGGGTCCGCTTGGGTCACTACACCAGATGCAGTGACCCTCCACAGGAGATCCGGTAGACCCAATAGTATGGAAGACTATGGGGCTGTTTTAGATCAGGCGGTGGGTGGGGGCGATCGGCCCTCCACGGCGGAGGTGACCTTGGCACTTTTGCAGATGGAGCGGGCGCAGCGGGGGCGATCGTTTAGGGCGGAGGCGCTCTTTGGGGAATGGCGGTTGTTTTTTCGAGTCGGGGGAAGGTGAAGCTGGGGGATAAGGGTTTGCGGGGCTTTTACCTGCCGAGTTGGCTGCCGGCTCAGATTGGGTTTGGGCCAAACGATCGAGATGAAGCGCCCCTAGAGGTGACCAATCGGGTGATGGTGGGTTTGATTAATCTCAAACTCACGGGTCCGGCCAGGTTTAGTGAAAAGAAGAATTTACTGGCGTTTGATTTTACGCGGCTGGAGGTGAAGGTTTTGGGGCAGGTTGTTTACAAAGGGAAGTTTCCCAGCCCTCGGAAGGATAAGATTTTCATGGATATTCCGGTGGGGAAGCTGCCGTTTTTTGCTTTTTTTGAGGTGGGCGATCGGTTTATTGCGGCGCGGGGTCGGGGAGGCGGGTTGGCTATTTGGGTGAAATGAGAATACGCCTGTGGATATGTCCAACTGATGCTACAGCGATCGGAGCGATCGTGATCTCTAAGAAGCTTGGCTGAAAGCACTGGAGAGAAACTGGGTGATGCGTTGAACTAAGGGGTGCTGTTGAAGATCGTGGATCTGTGCTGCGGTTGGATTTTGGGCAAAGGTTTGGGCAATGATAGCGATCGAGGGTACTGCGACACAGACTTGGTAGGGTGCCCTGGTGGCAGCTGGGAGTAAATATCCCATGAGGGCTTGTTCGCGTTCTTTAGCTTGGGCTAGATTATCGGAATCAGCATCAACGACTAAGAGAACAGGTCTAGATCGGACTGACATAATTGTTCCTGCTAAGGAAACAGCAGAATATTTCTTCTTTGCAGAAACAACTTCTATCTCCTGTAGTAGTTCTGCTGGTAAAAGCTGCTTTAAGAAATGAGCAGCTTCCTCAGTTTCAGTCACTAAATAAGCAGCCTTCATAATGTCTCTCCAATTTGCAAACTATAGTCTGACAATCCTCGCTCAATACAGTAGCGATATTTTGCTAGTAACCCAGTTCTAAATTGGCGGTTTTGCAATGCGCATTCTACATCGCTCCCATCCCAAAGAAGTATGGTTTGATTTGCACCATATCGGGCCAGAATTTTCGTGGCCTCAGTAAACCCTGTGCTACTGAATACCAAGCCAACGATTCCTAAGGGGGTCTCAGCTTAAGGCGGGAAATACCCTCAGTGTAGGGACTTAAGCCAGTTGTGTTCGAGAAGACTTCCTAGACTTTCTAGGCAGGGGAAGTTCACCGACTTGAGTGAGAATCGATTCAAACAAAT
>JAAUSA010000146.1 GCA_012031975.1 Alkalinema sp. RU_4_3
GAGCAGCGACGAAGGCAATGATGAAGCAGATGGTAGCAGAGAGCAAGGTGGGGATCATCAGGACGCCGAACCAACCGACATAGAGGCGGTTGTTGGTGCTGGTGACCCAGTTGCAGAACTGCGACCACAGGCTCGCGGATTCGCGATTCTGAAGAGTCGTTGTCATGGCTGGATGATTTCCTATTTAAGATGTGAGGTTTCCCTCATGTATCTAATCTAGTGGATATGTTGTGATTTGTAAAGCGATCGTCAGCCTTTTCTTCGGTTTACCGCTGGTTTTGGGTGGACTTTACACCCTGAAATGCCTTGCTGATTGGATCTTTACAATTCTAGATGAAGTTTATTAACAAGAGGGGCGATCGCTCACTCAATGTAAACCTCTCTCATAAATCCCGCCTGACCCACCTGTTCCCGAACTGCCATGTTGAATTTCCCCCAAACCGTTACCTACAGCCTTGCCCATACGCTAGTGCCCACCTATGAATGCTTCAACCGCTGTAGCTACTGTAACTTTCGCGCCGACCCGAAACAGTCGCCCTGGTTGGATTTTGCGGTGGCGCGATCGATTCTGAGTCGCTGCCAGCAGGACGGGATCCAGGAGATTTTGATTCTAAGTGGAGAGGTTTATCCTGGTAGCGCGCGGCGATCGGCCTGGTTCGATCGCATCTATGACCTAGGCAAACTGGCCCTAGAGATGGGGTTTCTACCCCACACCAACGCGGGGCCTCTGTCGCGATCGGAGATGGAACGCCTTGCGGAGGTCAACGTCTCCATGGGCCTGATGGTGGAACAGACCACTTCCACGATCATGGAAACGGTCCATCGCCATGCGCCCAGTAAATCTCCAGAAGTGCGATTGCAGCAACTTCAGCAGGCCGGGGAATTGCGTATCCCTTTCACCACAGGCATTTTGCTGGGTTTGGGCGAAACGGAGGCCGATCGCTACAGCAGTTTGGAGGCGATCGCCGAGATCCACAAACAGCATGGCCATATCCAGGAAGTAATCTTGCAGCCCTACAGTCCCGGCAGTCAGGAAGTGGGCGACGCAACGCTGGGGTTTGATATCACGCAGATGCCGGAAGTGGTGGCCATGGCGCGATCGGCGTTACCATCCGACATCGCGATCCAAATTCCCCCTAACCTAGTGGCCCAACCGGATCTAATGCTGGCCTGTCTAAACGCCGGAGCCAGTGACTTGGGCGGCATCAGTCCCCACGATGAAGTGAACCCCGACTATCCCCATCCCACGGCGGCACTGCTGCGATCGCACCTAGAACCCCACGGCTGGAAGCTCAAAGAACGACTGGCGGTTTATCCGCAGTACGACCATCAGCTTTCTTTCGGTTTACAAACGTCGGTGGCGGGTTGGCGATCGCGGTTAAACCAATGAAGAAAGGGCGACGTTTGTAAAAAACGCCGCCCTTTCTTGAATCTAAGCTTACGCCGACTCCGGTTTGGGAATCGATGAAGGGTGAACCAGGAGTTCCGCCGTCGATCGCTTCTCCACCATTTCGGGGGTGATCATGCAGCGCTGGACATCCTTACGCGAAGGAATCTCGTACATGATCTCCAGCATCAATTCCTCCACAATGCTCCGCAGCGCCCGCGCCCCAGTCTTGCGACGGTAGGCTTCCTTGGCGATCGCCCGCACGGCCTCGGGTCGGAATTCCAACTGCACATTGTCCATCTTCAGCAGCTTCTGGTACTGCTTGACGATCGCATTCTTGGGCTCCGTCAAAATCGCCACCAAAGTCGCCTCATCCAGCGGATCGAGCACCGCCGACACGGGAATCCGACCAATAAACTCAGGAATCATCCCAAACTTAACAATGTCATCGGCCTCCATGCTCTTGAGAATTCCCGCAGTGCGGCGCTCACGGGCCAGGACATCGCTGACGCCTGTGGCCGTGGTTTGGACAAAGCCCATGGATTTTTTGCCGATCCGTTGCTCGACGATCTTATCGAGGCCGACGAAGGCTCCGCCGCAGATGAACAGAATGTTGCTGGTGTCGATTTGGATGCAGTCCTGGTAGGGATGCTTACGGCCCCCCTGGGGTGGAACGTTGGCGATCGTCCCCTCTAGCATCTTCAGCAAGGCCTGCTGGACGCCTTCGCCCGACACATCGCGGGTGATCGAAGGATTCTCACTCTTGCGGGCGATCTTATCGATCTCGTCAATATAGATGATGCCGCGCTGGGCCTCTTCTACATCTAGATCTGCCACCTGGAGCAGCCGCAGCAGAATGTTCTCCACATCCTCGCCCACGTAGCCCGCCTCCGTCAGCGTCGTCGCATCGGCCACGGCAAAGGGCACATCCAAAATGTCCGCCAGGGTTTGGGCCAGCAAAGTCTTACCGGAGCCCGTTGGCCCGATCAGCAGGATATTCGACTTTTGCAGCTCGATACCGTCATCGCTCGTCGTCTTACCCTGGGCCTTAGCTTCAATAAAACTCAGCCGCTTGTAATGGTTGTAGACCGCCACCGACAAAACCTTCTTGGCTTCATCCTGGCCGACCACATGCTCATCGAGGTAGCGCTTAATGTCCCGAGGCTTGGGAATTTCGCCGAGGGTAATGTTGCTTGACCTAGCCCGCCGCTTCTCCGGCTGGTCCCGCCGCGACACAGGCTGCGGCGCACTGGCAGCATCAAACAGCTCCTCATCCAAAATCTCATTACACAGATCCACGCATTCATCGCAGATATAGACCCCAGGGCCAGCGATGAGTTTGCGAACCTGCTCCTGGGATTTGCCACAGAAGGAACATTTCAGATGGGAGTCGTACCGATTTGCCATACGATTAAGTGCCTCTTTAGCCTACAACAGCCATAGTGGGGGAGCCTTGACGGTTCTGACCCGTAATCACACGATCGATCAAGCCGTATTCCATTGCTTCCTGGGGCGACATGAAAAAGTCGCGATCGGTATCGTTCTCGATACGCTCCAGGGGCTGGCTGGTATGGTCTGCCATCAACTGGTTCAGCATCCCCTTCAAGTAAAGGATTTCCTTCGCCTGAATTTCAATATCTACCGCCTGACCTTGGGCACCGCCCAGGGGCTGGTGAATCATAATACGGGAATTGGGTAGGGACATGCGCTTGCCCTTGGTGCCCGCTGACAGCAAAAACGCCCCCATGCTGGCCGCCAACCCGTAGCAAATGGTGGCTACATCGCAGCGCATATGCTTCATCGTGTCATAGATGCCCATGCCAGCGGTGATGGATCCGCCGGGGGAGTTGATGTAGAGCTGAATGTCCTTCTCAGGATCCTCAGCTTCCAGGAACAGGAGCTGGGCGGTGATCGCATTGGCGATCGTATCGTCCACACCCGTACCCAGGAAAATGATCCGCTCCCGCAGCAGCCGAGAATAGATGTCAAAGGCCCGCTCACCTCGACCAGACTGCTCAACCACCATGGGAATAACCCCTGAAGAGGCCAGCAGGTCGAAATGCGCCTGGCTGTGGATACCGGAGTAGGGAGATTGCGAATTCACCATATCAAACCCGAATGCTGTTGTGTATGAAGCCGAACCAAAATAAATCCGTAGACCCGGATGCTGCAATCCAAGACAACTTGACTTTTGCAGAGTTGGGAGTCAGCTCAAGCCAAGGCCATGGTCCCCATTATGCCTCAACTGACCTCGAACTGTGGGAATTCACCCAAGTCCGTTCCGAAGGAGGGCCTCAAGTCAGCCCTAGGGCTGACTTGAGGCCGCACCTAGCTGGGCAAGAAACCTAGCTCTTCTTCTTAGTTGTCTTTTTAGCCTTGGGCTTTTCTTCCTCAGCGGGCTTCTCTTCTGCCTTTTTGGTGGTCTTTTTAGCCTTGGGCTTTTCTTCCTCGGCGGTTTTTTCTTCCACGGCCGTTTCAGCGGGCTTCTCTTCTGCTTTTTTGGTGGTCTTTTTAGCCTTGGGTTCAACTTCCGTTGCTGGGACTTCCACCACCGCTTCACTGGCGACTTCACTGGCGGTAATTTCAGCTAGGCTGCCTTCGGCGACCAGTTCAAGGGTGGAATTGGATTCGATCCAGTTGAGGATTTTTTCCTTGAGCAGATCTTCCATCAACACCGATCGCAACCGATCCGGATCGATGTCCATCTCGCCCATCTCCGCGAGGGTCTCCTCCATCTTGGCCTTCAGCTCAGGCTCGGGCACCTCCAGCTGCTCGCGCTTGGCCACTTCCCCCAGGGCCATGGTGCGCTTGAGGCGATCGATCGCATCCGGACGAGAGCGCTCCTTCATCATCTTGACGGTGTCTTCGTTGAGAAAACGACGGACGTCAAGGCCCTGCTGCTGAAGCTGCATGGCGGTTTGGGTCACCATATATTCGACTTCGCGGGCGATCAGGGTCTCGGGCAGGTCCACTTCTAGGTGCTGGACCAGCTCGTCGAGGATGGCCTGCTCTTTGTTGGCCTTGGTCTTCTCGTCGGCTTCGCCCTGGTAGCGTTCCGTCAGCATTTCCCGCAGGGCGGCGATGGTTTCAAATTCGCCATCGCTGAGCTCCGAGGCAAACTCGTCATCGACCTCGGGCAGCTCCTTCTCCTTAATGTCATGGACCGTGATGCTGAAGGTGGCTGGCCGGCCAGCGAGTTCCTCAGCGCCGTACTCCTCGGGGAAGGTGACCGTAATATCCTTGGTTTCGCCGATATTCATGCCTTCGATGCCTTCGACGAAGCCAGGAATGAATTTGCCTTCTTCCACTTCAATGGTGAAATCCGTTGCCTGGCCGCCGGGGACATCTAGGGCCTCGCCGCCATCGGCTGGACTGTAGCGACCATGGTAATCGACGGTGGCGGTGTCACCCTTTTTCACGGGGCGGCCTTCCACGGGCACTAAGGTGGCCAACTGGTTGCGGTAGCCTTCAATGGTGCTATCGACCCGCGCTGCGTCCAGCTTGGCCTCCTCGGCCTTGAGCTTGAAGCCCTGGTAGGTGGAGAGTTTGACCTCGGGCTGGACATCGATCGCCGCCTTAAAGGTCAGGACTTCGCCCGGCTTAAAGGCCGCCACGAGGTCTTCAAAGTTGGACTGTAGCTCGAAGTTGCCGAGGGCCTGGATTTTCTCGTTCTTAATGGCATCCTTGAGGGCCACATCGACGAGTTCTTGGATTACTTCAGAATGGACAGCTTTGGATCCAAACCGCTGGATGACGACCTGGCGAGGGACCTTACCAGGGCGGAACCCAGGAATTCGCAGGGTTTTGACGAGATTGTTCACGACTTTCTCGTAGGTCTGCTTAGACATCTCCGCCGGAACTTCAATTTCCAGACCAATCTGGCTGGCGGGTAGCTTTTCCTGGGTTACTTTCATCGGTTTTAGAGGACTTGCAAGAGGGGATAACTGAAAAACAGGTTTGGCCCAGTTCAAACGCTGGGACCGTCGGCTAATTGTGTCGAAATTCTATCCATCGAACTCAACCGCAGTTAGCTATACTACTGCATCAGGCGGCGAAACAGAGATCAGCCCTGCAAATTTTATAATTCTGTCGGGTTTGGGGGGGAGTTCAGTGCGGCGATCGTCTCCCTGATCCGCTACTATTTTTACCTAGCGCAGATTACCTAGTGCACAATCGTTGTCAGCTTGCAGGAGGCTGTTTTGGGTGAATCCTATCGGGTAGCAGTGTTGGGTGCCACGGGGGCCGTGGGGACGGAGTTGCTGATGCTCTTGAAGGAGCGAGCTTTCCCGTTGAAGTCCCTCAAATTATTGTCCTCGCCGCGATCGGCGGGCACACAGCTGCCCTTTGGCGACGAAATGCTGACGGTGGAAGCGGTTTCGGCGGAGTCCTTCAAGGATGTGGACATTGTCCTGGCCTCGGCGGGCGGTAGCATCTCCAAGGCCTGGGCCAAGGATATTGTCGCCAGTGGCGCCGTGATGATCGACAATTCCAGCGCCTTCCGAATGGATCCGACTATTCCCCTGGTGATTCCGGAGGTCAACCCGGAAGCGGCGAAGAAACATTCAGGCATCATTGCCAATCCCAACTGCACCACCATCTTGATGTGCGTGGCCCTGCAGCCCCTGCACAACATCCAGCCGATTCGGCGGGTGGTGGTTTCGACCTACCAATCCGCTAGTGGGGCGGGTGCAAGGGCCATGGAAGAAGTGAAGGTCCAGGCCCAGGCCATTCTCGATGGCAAAACGCCGCCCACGGAGTCCTTCCCCTATCCCTGGCCTTCAATCTGTTTCCCCACAATACGCCGCTCAATGACCAGGGCTATTGCGAGGAAGAGATGAAAATGGTGAATGAAACCCGCAAAATCATGGGCATACCGGATTTGCCTGTGACCGCCACCTGCGTGCGGGTGCCAGTGCTGCGTGCCCATTCCGAGGCGATTAACCTGGCCTTTGATGCCCCGTTTGATCTAAACCAAGCGCGCGAAGCCATTGCCCAGGCCCCTGGTGTCCAGCTCCTGGAGGACTGGGAGAAAAATTACTTCCCTATGCCGATCGATGCCAGTGGCAAGGATGATGTGCTAGTCGGTCGGATCCGCCGGGATATTTCCAATCCCAATGGCCTAGAGCTGTGGCTCTGTGGGGACCAAATTCGCAAGGGGGCCGCGCTGAATGCGGTGCAGATTGCGGAGCTGCTGGTGGAGCGGGGTTGGTTGGCCGGGGTTTCGGGTTGATTCTATAAGCTGTATGTGAGGCGATCGCGTGGCAACGTTTGGCAGAGTGATGACGGCAATGATTACGCCCTTTGATGAGACGGGGGCGGTGAATTACCCGGAGGTAGAGCGACTGGCGGCCCATTTGGCGAACCAGGGCAGCGATACGCTGGTGGTCTGCGGTACGACGGGGGAATCGCCGACCCTGAGCTGGGACGAGGAATTTGAATTATTTAAGGTGGTGCAGCGGGCGGTATCGGGGAAAGCTAAGGTGATGGCGGGTACGGGGTCCAACTCCACGAGCGAAGCCATTGATGCCACCCGTAAGGCTGCGGCCCTGGGGTTGGATGGATCGCTTCAGGTTGTTCCCTACTACAATAAGCCGCCCCAAGAGGGTCTATATCAGCATTTTAAAGCGATCGCCCAGGCCTCTGACCTGCCGATCATGCTCTATAATGTACCTGGACGCACCAGCCAAAATCTTCTACCGGAGACCGTGGCCAGGCTGGCGGAGGTTCCGAATATTGTCGCGATCAAAGAGGCTAGTGGCAGCCTAGATCAAGTCAGTCTAGTGCGCCGTCTGACCCCGCCGACATTTGATATCTATTCAGGGGATGATACGCTCACCCTGCCGATCCTTGCGGTGGGTGGTTGTGGAGTTGTGAGTGTAGCCAGTCACCTGGTCGGGCCTCGGCTGCAGGAGATGATCCAAGGATTTGAAGCAGGTCAGATCGAAAAAGCGAGACAAATTCATCTAGAGCTGTTACCTTTGAGTAAAGCGCTCTTCTCTACAACAAATCCAATCCCAGTGAAACAAGCCATGGCGCTTCTGGGTTGGCAAGTTGGCCAATGTCGTCTCCCCTTGGGCGAAGCCCCGGCGGACACCGTGGCGATGGTGAAGGCGGCACTCCAAGAATTATCTCTGGTGACTTAGGCGTTTGCTGAGTGATAGGTGCAAGCAGCTCGAGGGCCGAGGTTGATTAAAGTTTCAAAGCGCAGGGTTTGAAAAAAAGAGTTTTTAGCTGTTGTTATAGGGTTGGGTGAATGTATGGGATAGGGTTTTGATGATTTGCTTGGCATGGTTTCGTCGGTCCGTTTTTCAGTCGAGTTTTCGATTTGTTGTTTAGATTGTTTTCTATGGATGGTGTGGATTGCATGAGCGATCGCCTGAGACGTTGGTTTTACGCATTGGTTAGTCTGTCAGAGTTTTACATCAGAGGGTTTTTGCCGCCAGGCTGCGGTTTCGCTAGGTCCTAAGGGATTTGGTGCAATGGGTTTTGGGAATTGATGCGATCGATTGCGGCATCGGTTCTCGGGGGTTTCCCCCAAAAGGGTTTGTCCAAGTTTTGTTTTTACTGTCATTAAATTTAGGTGAGCTATGAGTGGATCGAATGCAGCATTGAAAATTATTCCCCTCGGCGGATTGCACGAGATTGGGAAGAATACCTGCGTGTTTGAGTATGACGATGAGATTTTGTTGCTGGACGCGGGTTTGGCCTTCCCCACGGATGGGATGCATGGGGTGAATATCGTGCTGCCCGATACGACCTACCTGCGGGAAAATGAGCACAAAATCAAGGGGATGGTGATTACCCATGGTCACGAGGACCATATTGGCGGTATTCCCTTCCACCTGAAGCAGTTTAATATCCCCGTCATGTACGGCCCTCGCTTGGCCCTGGCATTGCTCGAAGGCAAGCTCCAGGAAGCTGGTGTGGCGGATCGCACTCAGTTGCGATCGGTGATGCCCCGTGACTTTGTCCGGATTGGTAAGCATTTCCTGGTGGAGTTCATTCGCAATACCCACTCCATTGCCGATAGTTTTACCGTAGCGATTCATACCCCGGTGGGCGTGGTAATCCATACGGGTGACTTTAAGTTCGACCATACGCCCGTGGACGGCGAGTGCTTTGATATTCAGCGCTTGGCGGAGTACGGCGAGAAGGGTGTGCAATGCCTAATTAGCGACTCGACCAACTCTGAGCTGTCGGGCTTTACGCCTTCGGAGCGGGCCGTGTTCCCGAATCTGGAGCGGATCTTCATGCAGGCCGACGGTCGCCTGGTGATTACCACCTTTGCCTCCTCTGTGCACCGGGTCAATATGATTCTGGAGCTGGCGGAGAAATATGGTCGGGTGGTGACGGTGCTGGGCCGATCGATGCTGAACGTGATTGCCCATGCCCGCGCCCTAGGCTATATCAAGTGCCGCGATGACCTGTTTGTCCAACTCGGTGCGGTGCATAAGCTGCCCGACCATAAGGTGGTGGTGCTGACCACGGGGTCCCAGGGTGAGCCGATGGCCGCCATGACCCGAATTGCCAACCAGGAGCACCGCCAGGTGAAACTGCGCCAGGGGGACACCGTGGTGTTCTCGGCCAACCCGATTCCGGGCAATACGATCGCCGTGGTCAATACGATCGACAAGATTATGATGCAGGGCGCGAAGGTGGTCTATGGCCGCAACGAAGGGATTCACGTCTCGGGCCATGGCTGCCAAGAGGACCAGAAGCTGATGCTGGCCTTGACCAAGCCCAAGTTCTTCCTGCCTGTCCATGGTGAGCACCGGATGCTGATTAAGCATTCTAAGACTGCCCAGAGCATGGGTGTGCCAGCGGAAAACATGGTGATCATCGAGAACGGTGACATTGTGGAATTGGGCGATGACTCGATTCGCAAGAATGGCAAGGTGCCAGCGGGTATTGAGCTGATGGATACTTCCCGATCGGGCGTGGTGACGGGCAAGATTCTGGAGGAGCGTCAGCAGATCGCGGGCGATGGTGTGGTGACCGTGGCGGTGACGGTGACGGAGAAGGGCAAGCTCTACTCCCGCCCTGAGGTCCATCTGCGCGGGGTGGTCAGTACTGTCGATCGCGGCACCCTGCAAAACAATGTCCAAGAGGTGATCGAGTCTGTGCTGACGGAGCGCTGGGGTGAGTTTGCCCGTCGTCTGCCGGGTACGGAGGAGATTGATATTGATTGGGCGGGTCTCCAGGTCCAGATGGATAGTTCGGTGATGCGTTTGCTGAAGCGGGAATTGCAGAGTTCGCCGATGCTGGTCTTCTTTATGCAGAATCCTGAGGAAGTGGTCAGTATTCCTTCGAGTGGTCGTCGGGTGATTGGTAACGATCGGCCTGCTACCCGTGGGGGCAGTGAGCGGCCTGTGAAGGCGAAGGTAGATAAGCCCAAGCCTGTGTTGAAGCCTGAAACGGCGACGACGGCGGCGGAGGGTACGAATTCGACCACGGCAACGGGGCGTCGTCGGACGCGATCGAGTGCGCGGGTGGGTGCTTCGTAAGAGAAGAGGCCCTGGAAGGAGGCCCCCAGACCCCCAAGTTTGGGGGCTCTGAACTGGGTTAGATGGTAAAAAGCGATCGCCTTTCCTTTGATGGGAGGGGCGATCGCTTTTTTGTATTGGTTTGGGTGGGTGTGATTTGTTTGATTTGTGGATAGTGGGCGCGGGATACGCGCCCCTACCAGCGGGGGTTTCTAACTTAACCAGACGAGCTGTTTGGTTTGCAAATCGCGGACTTCTTCTAGGGTGATTCCGGTGGATTGGACCAGATCGGCGATCGTTTGAGAACCATCGGCGGCAGTCAAGAAGGCAACGGCAGCCTCGGAAAGTTTCACCACTTGGTACTCGAAGTTGAACACCGTGGCGCTGGGCCAGCCGTCCATGCAGCTACTGCGCTTGGCTTTGGCGGCGTTTAGTACCGCGTCGTCCTGCCAATTGGGCGGTGTGAGTTTGCCCTTGGAGAGGAAGAACTCGAAGTGGGTCATGGCCGAGGGGTTCAGCAGCTCGATCAGACGGTAGCGATCGCGTTCACTCAAAGGGGCGGCGCGATCGAGAATCTCGGGGTTTTGACTGACCAGGGTTTCTAAACTCCAGATTGAGGGATTGGAGAAGCCGACAAAATCCAGGCCTGAACCATCGATCCAGTCGAATAGGGTGCGCACGTTGAAGTCGATTTCCTGGGGATGGACGTACATGTCGGCAAAGCATTCGTCGCGGCTATTTTCCAGGGACCAGCGCTCTTCTTCGCGCTTGCGTAGGCGGTTGGTTTCGGGTAGGGACGCGAAGATTTGGCGACCGATCGCCACGCCATCCTGGAAGTCGCCGCGTTTGTCACCCTGGAGGAGGCCGATCGCCTCCTGCATCAGGGTGATTTCCCAACGGCCCAATTCCCCGTAGACAAAGATATGCATGATGCCGCCGGGGGCCAGTTTGTCGGCCAGGGCCTTCAATCCTCTTGCCGGATCGGCGGTGTGGTGGAGGACGCCCACGGAGTTGATCAGGTCAAATTCACCCTCCAATTGGTCTGCGTCAAACAAACTCAAATGCTTAAAGGTGGCGCCGCCATTCACGCTGCGCTGGCAGCGTTCCTGGGCGACGGATAAGGCCCCAGGACTGATATCGATGGCCGTAATCTCCGCCCCAGTGTTCAGGGCCACCAGGTATTCCGTGCTACATCCAGTGCCGCAGCCCGCATCTAGAATGCGTATGGCTGGGCGATCGCTGAGTTTTCCCGCACAAAAATTGTAGGCACCCTCCCAACTCCAGCGCCAGTTGTACCCCGGCGGGGCATCGTCGGTGAGGGGCTCTGGGGGAAAGGGATAGGTATTGTAAAGTTCGGCGACGGTATCGGTAACGGCCTGAATGCGGGCGGTTTGACTGCTGTCGGACATGGTGAAGGGGAATAAAAATGCTGTTTGTTCAACACCATATCACGCTCCATTGCGGGAAAAGTGGCACAAGTCTGACCCCAAAAATCACTCTGTTCATCCCATTGGGCGAAGTATCTAGCCGGGTTGCTCCGTTAGTCTAGGGCTATAGAAAACAGCTTTGTAACTGCCGTTTTTGCTCGGTGGGTTAACTTTGGAGGTGACGGTGATGGAAGGAACGCGCAATCTCACACAACAAACATCCGCCCCTTCTCTCTACCGTCAGGGGTGGAATTTCCAGAGTTTGCAGCAAATCGGCCGCAGCCTGGACCGGGCTCAAATTCGCTATGCCTTGATTGGCGATTCCGCCCTGACGGTCCATGGCTGTCGGCCCACGGCCCAGGTGCTGGATATTTTGATGATGCCTGAGGGTTTCGATCGCTTCTACCACGCCATGGTGGGCTCTCGCATGACGGCTCAGCCGTCTGGTGAGGGACAGCGCCTGTTCTGGGACAGTCGGACGGGCTTGACGCTCTGTATTTGGCTCGCTGGGCAGCCTGAGGCGGAGCAAATTTCCTGGCCCATGCCCTGGGAGATTGCAGAACGGATTAAGGGGCTCTGTGTGGCTTCGCTTCAGGCGATTTTGGAACATCAACTGACCCAGTCGCTGGACGATCGCCGTCTCCAGGAAATTGCCACGGCGATCTATATCAAAAATTTGCCGCGCGAATTTGGTCGGCGGCTGGGGCGGGGGGCGAGCGATCGCTACTATGCGATTTGGGATTTGTTGCCGTTTCGGGCCATTGCCCATGTGAAGCTGGTGGCTTCGCCTTGGTATTCGACGAGGTTGGGGGCGATTGCCTAGGGTTTAAGAAAGAAGAAAGAAGAAAGAAGAAGGAGGGTGTTAATGGAATTGTTGGCGCATCCAGAGGAGGCGGTTGGGGCGGGATGGCTTGGAATTGTTGGGTGGCGAGGTCTAGATCGACTTGGCTAGCGTCATGGCAGCCCAGGGCTCGGTAGGTAACAGCTCGCTGGGTTAGGGCCTCGGCGACGATGCAATGGGCACCCAGGGGTTCGAGGGTGGCGAGAGCTTCGTCATGGTGGGTCAGGGCTTGGTTGAGATCGCCCAGGTTGCGGTGGATTTGGGCCAGTCCGTTGAGGGCCTTGCCGCGAATTTGGGCGAACTGGTGGGTCTGGGCATGGCCTAGGGTCTCGTAAAACAATTCTAGGGCACCGTCCCAGGCCCCCAGTCGGCGATAGGTATGGGCCAAAAATAGCAGACTATAACCGCTGCCCCAGGTGGTCACTTGCTGGCGTAGGCGGATTTGATCGATCTGCTGGAGGTAGGTCTTGGCCCGATCGCGATCGCCCTGATGGCTATGGATATAGGCCAGACAGCATCTGGCATAGACCACATACTGCTGGGAATTGCTTTCCTGGGATAGATCGAGCACCCGTTCAAAGGCGTATTGGGCCTTGTCGAGTTCCCATAGATCCCGTTGGCACAGGCCGATATGCAGCCAGGAGGACAACTGGAGCTGTGGGAGGCCGCCTGCTTCAATATTTTGAGCCTGGCGATGGCATTTTAGGGCGAGCGGGATCTGCCCGCCCAGGCGGTGGATATAGCCCTTGAGGTTGTAGAGGCG
>JAAUSA010000147.1 GCA_012031975.1 Alkalinema sp. RU_4_3
TTGGCTCTACCGGATCTCCCGTGATAACTTTCGCAGTTGGTACTACAGAAGTGAAAATTCAGTTGCAGGACACCATATCTAGGGTATTCCGCATTCTGACCACGGGAGATCCGGTAGAGCCAGCAAAATTAGCGCTTCAGCTTGAAGGAAGCCACAACTGTTACCGGAACTGCCTTGAATGGAGGATGGCTAAAACGCAACTGCCACAATGACGCAATCCCTTGAAGCACCTCCGAGGAAGGAACCGATCGATTGACCAAAGAAACATGGCTTGAAAGATGTTGACGCTGCCAAGGGAAAGGAATTCGCACCTGTACCTTACCTGCTAGAGGAACTGCCGATTCACTTTCACCTAGCTCGTCAAGCCAACTTCCCTCAACATCGCTATAGTGCAAATGAACTCGATCGACACCATGTTCAAATCCCTCACGATCGTACTGTTCGATCGCAGCAAGTGCTTCAGCAGCAGCCTTCTTAGTGGTAACATTGACTGGCATTGAAAGTAACCTGAATGGGCGGTCTACATGTTAACTACAGTATAGCTACCGGGGGCAAGGGTGTCACTATGCTGTAACGCCACCTTCGCTAAACTCGGGTAATCAGTGTTGACCATTGCATAGCTGAGCATTAAACCCCGTAGAATTTGCCAGTGCATCAGTACTTTCTGCCATTTCTCCACTTTTTCTGGTAGCCACTGTCCAGTCACACTGGTTAACTGGACGCACAGGGCCTGTTGATTACCAGCAATGAGAAGATCGGTTGCCATCGACAAGTCAAGGATGTAGCGCCGAACGACACTACCCTGCTGTGCCGTAATTGCCCGTTCCATCTGCGTGATGGTCGCATCATCGGTATTTCTAAATTCTCCTGCCATGATTTTTTGTTTCCAAATTGGTAATTGCGGATCGCGTTCATGCAACCAAGTCGGAAACAGCACATCAAACCAATATTGCTTCGCCAAGGAAATATTGTTTTCTTGGTAAAGTTCTAAGCGCTCGATCGAAGAAAGTGGCTTAATAATCAGCCAAAATCGAGAATCTTGGATGATTTCTTGGAGCAAATCGAGGACATAAGGCTTAGAGTCTAGTAAACCGTCTTTTTTCTTAACGATCCACCGTTTAAACTCCCTAATGCGATTGGCTAAGTCAGGCTCAACCAACTCAGCCTGAGCAATCAGCTCGTCAAGTTGTACCTTTATCTGAGAAGCGGACATTCTGGGCATAAATTCAGAGCCAATGAAAGCAGGGATAGGCTTTGGGGCAAATGAGCGAGGATTATAGCCCAAAAACGCCGCTGTTGACTTCATCGTAGCCGAGCGCTTGAACAGCCTCAATTAATCCACCCCTCAATCATGCCTCGGCTGACAATCCACAAACGACAACGCCTCATCATCCAAATACCCCGCGATTCTCTTGCAGAGACACTGCGTGAACGCCATCTCCACCACAGCCCAAACCGGATAATTCATCGCCGCCGCCCGCATCTCCAAAGCCGATCGAATCTTCTCCGGCAACCCCGCCAAAAACAGGTTAGCCAGCTCAGGCGAAAGATGTTCCGTATTCACTGGCTGAGCTTCCATCCGATCGCTCCCTAGCTAGACTTCCAATATTTTAAGTGGTAGAACGCGATCACCACTCCACCACCAAAATCGCTATGATGGTTATACAGCGACCTTAAAGCCTCGATCGATGACCAAAAATAAGGACTACCGCAAACAACTCGAAGGGCAATATCGAGCCCTAGCCGAGCACCTAGAGAAAATCGGTCAGGAACGAGCCAAAACCGAGCCTGAGCAAGACCAAGGCTTAATCATCCACTGGGAAAAAACCGTTGCCAACTGCCGCCAACAAATCGCCAAACTTCAAAGGAGACTCAACAAATGACTACCACAGTTGTACTAGATAAGTCCCTCACCAGCCTACAGCGTCACATGAGCGAATATCTACCTAAGCTTGAAGCCGCGATCGCATCCATCCATAAACTACGCGCCAACGACCCCAACTCCGAAGAATTTAGCCAAGCCCTCGCCGACTTACATGTCGCCGCCACGATCCTGGAACCCTACTCCGAAGGCATGGTCGAAGCAATCAACAACTTCACGGACGATCGCCCCGAATAAATGGACGAACCCGAATCACCATGCCTAAACGCCTTAACCCTCTTCAAATCCAACAACTCCAAGGCATCTTCAAAGACATCGCCCCCGACGTGAGCCTGTCCAATGAACTGATTGCCGATCGCCGCCAAGAATCCCTACAAGACGCCGAAGAATGGACCGACGCGATCGACGAAGACGCCTGCCTCCACCAGGCCATGAAGGATTCAACCCGTTTTCAACAGGTTTGAGCTATTAGCCTGGGGTTTTCAACCCCAGGTGGGCCATGAGATCGACAATCAACACCCACAAACCCCACCCCCAATCCTAAGAACTATTACACCCCATGAAGAAACCTCTAGATTGATTCAGACTTGTGAGATCTTAGATCTTGCAAGATTTTTGCCTTGGGCCATCCGGCTGTCCGGGCTTTTTAACAAAAGGAGATTCATATGCCCACCGTCATCATCACAGGCACCTCCTCCGGTGTCGGCCTCCATGCCGCCAACGCCCTCGCGAATCGTGGCTGGAAAGTGATCGGCGCATGCCGCGACATAAATAAAGCCGAACGCGCCGCCCAAACCCTCGGCATCAACCCCAGCAACTACAGCATCATGCAGCTGGATCTGGGATCCCTCGAAAGCGTCCGCAACTTCGTCAACGCCTTCCGCGCCACCGGCCAAACCCTCGATGCCTTGGTGTGCAACGCCGCCGTCTACCTACCCCGCCTCAAAAACCCCCAATACAGCCCCGAAGGCTACGAAATCAGCGTAGCAACCAACCACCTCGGCCACTTCCTCCTCTGCAACCTGATGATGGAAGACCTGAAGAAATCCAGCCTCGATCAAAAACGCCTAATCATCCTCGGCACCGTCACCGCCAACTCCAAGGAATTCGGCGGCAAAGTCCCCATCCCCGCCCCCGCCGACCTGGGCCGCCTCGAAGGCTTTGAAGCCGGATTCAAGGCCCCGATCGCCATGATCGACGGCAAGAAATTCAAGCCCGGCAAAGCCTACAAAGACAGCAAACTCTGCAACATGATGACCGTCCGGGAACTCGATCGCCGTTTCCCCGACAGCGGCATCACTTTCAGCTCCCTCTACCCCGGCTGCGTCGCCGACACCCCCCCTCTTCCGCAACACCCCCAAACTCTTCCAGAAAATCTTCCCCTGGTTCCAAAAGAACATCACCAAGGGCTACGTCACCCAGGAACTGGCGGGCGATCGCGTCGCCCAAGTCGTCGCCGATGGCCAATTTAGCCAATCCGGAGCCCACTGGAGCTGGGGCAACCGCCAAAAGGCAGGCCGCGAATCCTTCGTCCAGGAACTCTCGGAGCGTGCCAGCGACGACAAAGCCACCCGCATGTGGGACATCAGCATGAAGCTGGTGGGCCTGGCTTAAATTTTGGGCCGTAAAACTCCTGCATCGATCGCACCATTGATCGCCTATCCTGTAGCTCACAAAAGAAAACCAGATCCAATAGGATCTGGCGAGGAACGTGGGGACAACTGATTAAGGATGTCCGGAACCAGGTACATATATACTATGTTTAGACCGAGGTTTACAAGCCTTGACTAAATGTTCTTGAGAGAAAAGGATAGGCGATCTATGGATGCCCAACAGAACCCAATGCAGAACCAGATGCGATTCGTGATCGCCTGTTTCTTCGTCTTCTTTGGGTTTGGCAACTTTCTGCTCTGGCTGCGGACGGCCTCGTTTTTGCATTGGCCGCTGATGATTTTGGGTGGGCTGGGCCTGGCCACGGCCTCAAACTACAGTCGGCGATCGGCCTTCCCCTTCAACCTGCTGCCAAATTGGATGGGGCAATCGAAGGGGGTTGAATCCAAGGCGGGGTCGGATGAGGGTGGCCTGTAGATGCGATAATGGCGATCGGCCAGGTTTAAAAAGCGAGTTTTAGTATGCGGCAGGTTTTGGTGCGGTGGTTTTGGGCAGGGGTTTGCGCTTTGGTGATGGGATTGGGTTTGCTGCCCGGTGCCGCAATGGCGGTCTTGACGGACGATCGCTACGATGGAGAAATTTTCGCCCTCTATGCGGGCAATGGATCCCTGGTGCCGCCAAAGGTGACGCTTGAGCAGTCGATCGCCAAGGGGAAACCTGCCTTAGTGGTGTTTTACATCGACGACAGTGCAGACTGTAAGACCTACGCAACCGTGATCTCGAATGTGCAGGCACTCTACGGGCGAGAGGCGAATTTGATGCCGATTCGGGTGGATTCCCTGGAAGCTAAAGACAGCTATGAGCCCACCGATCCAGGCTACTACTACAAAGGCTACGTGCCCCAGACCCTGTTGTTTGACCAGAACGGCAAGGTCCGACTCGACGAACAGGGTCAAGTCCCCTTTGAAAAAATTGACGACACCTTCCGTCAGATCTTTGACCTCCTGCCCCGCGAAGAATCCGCTGTGCTCAAACGTCGCCAAATCAATGAAGTCAGCACCGAGCTTTCAAAGTAATCGTTAAGATCCCCAGAGATCACAAACCACCACCCCCAGAGCCCGCGTTATACTCGGGCTTAAGGCAGCTCTAGCAACTGGGGGCGAGTTCCGTGATGCACCGACAGGTCTATTCCACAGTCGAACTGATTGAAATCCTTGCCCAGGAGCGCCGCAACTGCATGGCAGGGCGGCGCCTCGATTTGGCCGCCACCCCCTCGGGAATCAATCCCTTGCTCGATCGCTTCATCGAAAGCGTCGGCATCCAGAAATTCACCGCCTACGAAAACTTCCGCACCACCATCCATCAGTACCAGCATGAGCACCAGGTATCGGGCCTAGTGGGAACCCAGATCCAAGTGGGCGAGGAGATTTTGCAGTTTCCCCGCCTCCACGAGCAACTGGTGAGCTTGCAGTCAGACCGCCGTCGCCTGAGAGCCGCCAAGGCTCAGGTCGTGGCGTTTTGGCGCGATTGCCTGGGGGATATGGCGCTGTTCTTAAGCGTTCAGCAGGGCAAGGTATTTGAAACCTTGGATTTGGCCGGGGCCGAGCGAATTATCCATCGATCCGAGTGGGCCGTCATCGAAGTGCAGGGGCGCGATCGAAACCTAGAAATCATTTTGCAACTGGGCTGGGGCAAACCCGAAGAAGCCCTGTATCGCCGGGGGTTTCCCGAATCCGGCAGTGAATTCATCCATGCCGTTTTCCCCGGCAAGCACCCCATTTGAGCCTTAAAAACTCCGGCAATCCCCTAAAAGATCACCGGAGTTTTTTCAACCTAATTCAAGAACCTACTTCTTAAACGGCTTAATCCAGTTGCGCAGCTCCTCGCCTGCCACATCCCGGCCACCGAGGCCAAAGGCGATCGCGATCGCCACCGCAATGGCACCGAGCAGCAAGCCAAAGGCCAGATTGACAATTTCCGGCGCCACACCAATGCGGCTCAGGGCCATCGCACCGGAGAACACCAGAATCGCGATCCGAGCCGCCTGGGCCAGCAGATTGGACTCAGCCACACCGGAACTCTTGATCAAGTTTGCCGCCAAGTTGGCAATGTACAGGCCAACCCCAAAGATCAGCACGCCCACTAGAACCTGACCCGCCATCGCCAGCAGACCCTCGGCCAAAGCCTTCAACCCAGTCAACCCGAGAATATCGGTGGCCGCCAGAACAGCGATCGCAATGATCGCCACCCGCACCACCACACCCATAATGCCCGAAGGGGTTTGGGGCGCCGGAGCAGGTTCGCCATTCTCGACGTAGGCGGGGCTAGCCGCTTGGGCAGGCAGACCCAAAATTCGAGGAATATCGTCGAAGCCAAAGCCCGCTAGCAGGCTGGAAACCAATTCACCCACAAAGGTGCCAATGAAGTTGGCGATGAAGATCACGACGCCTGCGGTAAAGACCTGGGGCAGTTTCTCCAAAATCTGACGCAGCATGCTGCTGGCCGGACCCGACAAAGCTGGAATTTCCAAGGCATCCAAGGCCCCAATCACCCCAGGGATCATAATCATCGTAAAGACGACCAGACCACCCATGGAGGACAAAGATTGACCCGGCTTCGACTGCAGGCCCACCTGGCGGCCCATCTGATCGACACCCGCTGCCGCCAGCAGATTCGACACAATGTTCTGCACCACCTGCGCCACAAACCAAGCCACAGCCGCAATACCTGCAGCCTTCAACAGACGAGGCAGGGCACTCAGCAAATCCGTCAACAATGCTTGAACCGGAGCTAAGGGACCATTAAGCCCCAAGACGCCCAGAATCACAGGCAAGAAGAACAGGAACACCAACCAATAGAGCGCATTAGCCAGGGTTTCCGTCGGGGACACCGCACTCTCTGTCGAAGCGCCATTCACTTTGCCATCCAGGTCAAAGGATTCCGCCGACTGCATCACCAGGTTCTTCACCAAGTTAGCCACAAACCAAGCCACAACCCCCAATACAATCGCCGCCGCCAAGCTCGGCAGGAAGGTGAGGACCTGGGTCAGTAGACTATTGATCGGCTGGGAAACAGTGGTCAATTGGAGCACGTTCAACGCGGCCACAACCGCTACCAAACGAATCAACCAAGTGGTCGCCAGCATCAAAATTGTTTCGACAGTGATGCCAGAAGATTTTTTGCCGCCCACCATGAAACCCGTCAAACGATCGTCGAACTGAGTCTTCCGCAGTGCCTTCTGGACAAATTTTGCGACAGCACCAGAAATAATCCAGCCCAGGGCTAGAATCAACACCGCCCCAAGCAGGTTAAGAAAGTTGGCCCCAATGGTCTTGACAGTATCTTCGGGGAGACCAAAAAACGAGGTCGCACCAAGGAGATAAGGTCCGTTGAATGTCCTAGTACCAGCCATCAGGGATTGTGCAACCTGTCCAATGGGGGCATCTAGAACAGATAAAAAACTGTTCATGATTTCAAACTCTAGCGTTCTCAAAATGTAAAATGTAATGACGAATACCTATGAAAATACTAGTCGCCAAAGTTTAAATTGACCCACTACAAATCACAGGGAAACATCACAATCTAACAACTATCTCAAAACATCCAAAAACCAGTCAAAACAACCAGGATTTATTAAGGATATAAAGTGACACCTAAGATTACCTCTAAGCAAGGAGATTGAAAAGGGATAGGCAACATTCAGCAACATTTGAGCGACCTGAACATCACCTTTCCAGCCTTTCCCCAGATATTCAACCCAATCCAGATCCCAGGTTTAGACTGTTTAAATCATTCTTTAAACGCGGTTAAATGATTAATAAACTAAACATGGATTGCAAATTTCTGTAAAATAAACAACAACCATATTTCACCCACACTTAGATCCCTGTTTTATCAATCCCCTAAACCCATGGACAAACCCCGATACTACGAGCAATCCATCCAAATCAAAGCCTCTGCCACCGCCGTGGAGCGATCGATTACTGAGTTAGATTTAATGCATCGGTGGCTCAATCCCAGCCTGCGCTGTGAAGCGATTGGCGATCGCTGGGATACCAGTCTTGGCGCCCAAAGTCGATTTATCCTCCAAATACCATTCATTAAGCCCTGCCTAATTAGTACAGTGGTAGAACGGGAGCCGGGATTGGTGGTTTGGGGCTTTGAGGGATTTTTCAAGGGGCGCGATCGCTGGGAATGTCAACCCCAACCCGGCGGTACCTTGCTAATTAACCGCTTTGAGTTCGAGATCCCCAACCCCTTGATCGCCTTCGGCTTCGATCGCTTCGCCGCCACCTGGACCAAGACCGACATGGAAAACCAGCTCGCCCGCCTCAAGGCCGTCGCCGAAAGGCTATAAAAAAAGCCGTCTCCCCAAGAAACGACCCTGCACGGGCGCTTTGCAAGCGCCCCATCTTCACCAGGGACGATCCCTAAAAATCATCCCCATAGTCGCTACCACCGCCACCACCCATGGGCGCCTCATTATCCCGCTTCGAACCCAGCAGATCGAGCTTATCCACCAAAATCACAGGCTTCGTTCGCAAGGTGCCCGTCGCTCGATCGGTCCAAGTCTCAAACTTCAGCGCCCCCTTCACCCCAATCAAACTCCCCTTGCGCACATAGCGCTCCACAATCTCCGCCTGCTTCCCCCAAAACTCCAGATTGAACCAGTCGGGCTGGTCACTGTTCTTGGTCGCACGGTTGACCGCCAGGGTCACACTCGACTTCATGCTCCCCGACTCAAAATGCTTAATATCCGGCTCTCCGCCCACACGACCCACCAAGGTCACAACGTTCAAACTCATAGGTATGGCTCCTTAATAATCAGCGCAATGGATCGAATCTAGTGAATCTAACAGGTAAATCCAATAACAAGTGCCCCGACCTTTTTAGTCTGGACACAAAATAAAAAACCTAACATCCTCTGCTCAAAAAGTATTGCCCTCGCTGTAGTTAATACGACAGACCCAGGCCCCTAGAGGCCCTACCCTGAAAACGCGCTATGGAGCGATCGCTCCCTGGAATAGTCCAAGGATCATACTGATTCCCCAGCTATCCGGACCAACGATTCTCCAGGCGAAAGAGATGGTATCCCCGTCAAAGACATTAAGCTGAAACCCTTGACGCTTGATTCGCTGGACGGCGGGATCGAAACGTAATAGAATTTAACCCCTAAGTGACCTTAGAATACTGAGTTGGTTAGTAAGTTTATTCTAGTCACGTTGGCCAGAATTCCACCAGGGATTCGTAGTATTCACAACTTTAAGAAGCGGAGAACCTCGTGGGCTTTCTTGATCGCATGTCGCGGGATATGGGCATTGACCTTGGCACAGCAAATACCTTGGTCTACGTGTCCGGCAAAGGAATCGTTTTACAAGAACCATCGGTGGTGGCGATCGACCAGAACGATCGGACCGCCCTAGCAGTCGGAGAGGATGCCAAACGCATGCTGGGTCGGACACCGGGTAACATCATTGCCCTGCGGCCCCTGCGAGACGGCGTGATCGCCGATTTTGATACCGCCGAAATCATGCTGAAGCACTTCATCATGCGGGTCAACGACGGCAAGCAGTTGATGGCTCCGCGTGTGGTGATCGGCATCCCCAGCGGCGTCACTGGCGTCGAACGGCGGGCCGTCAAGGAGGCGGCCATGCAGGCGGGTGCCCGCGAGGTCCATCTGATTGATGAACCCGTGGCGGCGGCCATCGGGGCGGGCCTACCCGTGGCGGAACCGACTGGGAACATGATTGTGGACATTGGCGGTGGTACCACGAGGTGGCCGTGCTGAGTTTGCAGGGCACCGTATTGAGTGAGTCAGTCCGGGTCGCAGGCGATGAGCTGAACGACGCGATCATTCAGTACATGAAGAAGATTCACAACCTGGTGATCGGGGAGCGCACCGCCGAGGAAATCAAAATCCAAGTCGGATCCGCCTACCCCAGCAAAGAGATCGACGAGCAGAGCATGGAAGTGCGGGGCCGTCACCTGCTGTCGGGTCTCCCCCAGACCGTGACCATCAAGTCCCCCGAAATCCGCGAAAGCATGGCAGAACCCCTGTCTGTGATCGTCGATGCCGTCAAACGCACCCTGGAGCGAACCCCCCCGGAACTGGCCTCCGACATCATCGATCGCGGCATCATGCTAGCGGGCGGCGGCGCCCTACTCTGTGGCCTCGATACTTTGATCAGCCACGAGACCGGAATTGTCGTCCATGTGGCGGCGGATCCCCTGAGCTGCGTGGTCCTCGGCACCGGACGGGTGCTGGAGAACTTCAAGCAGCTTGAACGGGTATTCCACGAACGCTAAACGCCCCCATTCGTTCCCCTGTTGAGTCCTCCTTAGATCGCATACATTGGGGTCTAGGAGGGCTGATTTTTTGAGGCCTGAGGCCAATTTTCTATACCTGAAACGCTCCAAACACTTTTAACTAACGATGTATTCCTTAAAACGCTGGTGGGGACAAAATAGCGGTCGGGCGCTTCTGATTGGGGCCGCGATCGGGGGTGCCCTGTTTATTCGTCAGACCCAGGGGGCCATGGTGGCTGAGGTCTACCAGGCCATGGCCAAACCCTTCCAAGGCGCCCCCAACAAAACCGAAAATCTGGTCAACACCCAAGTGGTGGAATTGCAGCAGCGCCTGATCGAACTCCAGGGCCAAAACCAGCGGTTTGAGGAGTTGCTGGGCTTTGCCCAGAGCAGTAAGGTGCCGGGCGTGCCAGCCCCCGTGATTGGCCGGAGTGGCAGTAGCTGGTGGGAACAGGTCACCCTTGGACGGGGCAGTAATGATGGCTTGGCCAAGGACCAGATCGTCATGAGCCCCAGCAGCAGCCCCAGCCAGATTGCAGGCAGCGTGGTCGGCCAGATCACCGAGGTCACACCCCATACGGCCCGCGTGCTGCTGATTAGCGATCCCACCAGCCAGCTAGGCGTCACCGTCAGCCGCAGCCGGGCCACGGGCTACCTGCGGGGCCAGAAGAACAATCAGGCGATCATGGAATTCTTTGACAAGGCCCCCGATGTCCGCGTAGGGGATCCGATAGCAGTATCCAATCTCAGCCGCAAGTTCCCCAAGGGTCTGCCCGTGGGCCGTGTGGTCTCGGTGGATCTGGGCAAGAGTCCAGCCCCCGAGGCGAAAATAGAACTGTCCGCACCGCTAGTCACCCTGGAATGGGTCGTGGTCTTCCCCACACCGCCTGTCCTGGAAGAAACCGCCCAGCCCGTCAAGCCCATCGCCGCCCCCAGTCCTAGCGCCAGCCCGGAAGTCGTGCTGCCGAAGCCATGAGTCGCCGTTTTCCCAATTTGCCGAAGTTGGCTTGGCCCCCGTTGCTGGGCGGCAAGAAACAACCGCGATCGGTGTTTGCGACGCCCCAGAAGGAGAAAAAGCGCGCCCCCGCTGCCCGCACCTCCCTCGCCCCCGCTGGTCCTAAGGGGATTTCCTTGGGCGATCGATTCGCCCAACTGTTTGGCTGGTTTGCGCTCTATCCGCAGACGACGGGCTATTGCCTGATGGTGCTGTCGCTGTTTGTCTGTATGCTGCTGTCGTTGACGCGCTGGCCGGGCATGGAGATCGCGGGCGTGGGGCCAAATTGGCTGCTGATTTGGGTGGTGGCCTGGAGTCTGAAGCGATCGCCCCAGCAGGGCGCCTTGGCAGGCTTTGTGCTGGGCATGCTCCAGGATGGCATGACGGCCCTCAATCCCAGCCATATCGTCAGTCTGGCGATCGTTGGCTGGCTGACGGCGAAATTGCAGAAGCAGCGGTTTTTGAACGAGGATTTTATTTCGGCGGCCTTTGTGGTCTTTGGCATGAGCGTACTGGCCGAGACCGTGATGGCGGTGCAGTTTAGTCTGATGGAGTTGCAGCGGCCCTTGGTCCATGGGGGTCCCGCCTGGATGCAGTATGGTCCGGCGATCGCCCGCATCTGGCAGTCCCACCAGAGCGTGGCCCTTTCGACGGCGATTTTAAGCAGCCTTTGGGCACCGATTCTCTACCTGCCCCTGACAAGGCTCTGGCGGTTTATGGAGGCGGCCCAGCAGAAGCGATTTTTGGAGATGTCCTTTCGGAGTGGGCGGCGTTAGGCAGCTTTTTTAGGGGATCGAAGGACCGTGCGGGGGGCGTTTTGGCTGGCGGTTTTGGGGGCGCTGGTGGTGGTGGTGGGGCTGTAGTCGGAGGTGCGGCCTTCGGGGGCGGCTTTGGCGATCGCATTCCCCTCCGCCAGGGCCAGCAGATTCCCATCCATGATCGCCTTGGGCTGTTCGCCGATCGCCTGGGTGACGGCTTTGCCTGCATTATCGAGGTAGACCCAGTGGGGAATGCCATCGACGCGGTAGGAGAGGACCTCGGGCAACCATTTTTCGTTGTCGATATTGAGCATGACGAAATTGACGCGATCGCCGTAGGTTTTTTTCAGGTCCGCCACAGAAGGGGCCATGGCCTGACAGCTAGAGCACCAGTCGGCGTAGAACTCCATTAATGTGGGTTTGCCATTGGTGAGGGCGACTTCCAGGGGCGTGGCCTGTTTGGCCATGGCGCCGAGGGAGACGCCGAGGGTTTGGGTCTTGAGGCTGAGGGCGAAGAGGGTGGAGAGGACGATGGCGACGCCTGCGATTAGGAGGTTGCGGAGACGGTTGGGATTGGTGGTGGCTTCGGTCATGGGTGGGGTTTTGAACCAATAAAAAAGGGAAGGCTGCTGTGCCTTCCCCATTATGACAAATTCCGACTGGTGAGTAATTGCGTTAATTCACCTTGGTCCGAAACCGTACAAACCCAAAGTTATTGCCCGCTGTCACGCCGACATCCTGGAGCTTGAAAATCACAGAGCCATTGGGATTCGCCTGATCGCGGCAAGGATTGTCCGCCGGGGCCAAAGGAGCCAGCTTGCTAAACACTTGGCCATTGGGGGTAGCCAAACCATTGTTCTGGCTAATTACATTGGTGGCCGGGATGAAAGTGCTGTTTTCCGGTACCTGATCGCAGAGGTTTGTGTCCACCAGCGGCACGTCACCCTCGGCCAAGTAGTAGATCGTATATTCGACCTCATCGCCCGATTGGACGCGATCGCCCACCCTGGGCACCCCAGCCAAGCCACCCGTCAACTGTGCCCAACCCGGTACATTGTCGTTTGGGTCATTTGGATCGTCTACGAACTGCGGGAAGGGAGTCGTCAAACCGTTGCGGCGGGCAATAGCCGTCACCCGTTTCACGTAGTCGTCAAATTGCTCGCGGGCTAGCGTCCGCACCACCGGCGACACGTCGCCCAGCCGCCGGTAAACATCCTGCTTGGGAAAATAAACCTCCACGTCGAATTCGACTTCGAGCTCGACCGGCGGGGCATCGACCAGGATCTCATGGGCTGCGACGTCGATCTTTAGGTCACGGCTC
>JAAUSA010000148.1 GCA_012031975.1 Alkalinema sp. RU_4_3
TTGCGAGCGATGGCGATCCTTTGGAATTTTCATCCCTATGGCAAGAAAGTCAGAACTCAAGCACCTTATTCTCTGTCACCGTTTGAGGATCTTAATGGCATGCGATACCACGACCACTGGTTGAAAACCTGCTTATCGCCAGTTCTATGAATGGTAGAAATACTGGTAAGCCTGTTTCACTCAAAACTATGGAGAACTAGAAAAACTCGACGGCTCAATGATTCTGCTGTTTTTCTACGAAGATCGCTGGCGGGTCGCCTCTCGGGGCAGCTTCGCCTCAGAGCAAGCCGATAAAGCAAGGGATTTGTTAAGCAACTACCAAACTGACCTAGCGAACCTCGATCGCACCCACACCTACATGCTGGAAGTAATCTATCCCCACAACCGAATTGTCGTTGACTACGGCGCAGCGCAGCGGCTGGTAATGCTCGCGGGAATCCATACGGCAACCGGAGTCGAAATCCCTTTGGCGGAAATTCCCTGGAGCGATCGCGCCCAGACCTACCCCGCCACCGCCTTGGCCACCTGGCTCAAGGCGATCGACCCCGCCGCCTACCTAAACCACGAAGGCTTCATCCTCAAATGGCCCAACGGCTTCCGAGTGAAGTACAAACTGGAGGAATACGTCCGACTCCACCGGGTTCTGACGCGGATTCAGGCCAAGGACATCTGGGAATGCCTGAGCCATGGGCAGCCCCTGGATGAATACCTGGAAATGGTGCCCGATGAATTCTATCAGTGGGTAAAAGGGGTTCAGAAAGACCTGCTGGCCCAGTATGGAGCGATCGAAACCGAAGCCAAAGCTGTGTTCAAACCCCTGGCTGACTTTGGGAGCGATCGCAAAGCTGCCGCCGCCTACATCAGTGGCCAAACCCACCGGACCATCCTGTTTCGCATGCTCGACGATCGCGACTATAGTGAAGTGATCTGGCGGCAAATCAAACCCGGTTTCCAACTCCCTTTCCGTAACGAGGTTTAAACCCATGACCCTAAAACTCATCCTCACCCTCGGTCTCCCCGCCAGTGGCAAAACCACCTGGGCCAAGGAATATATCGCTGGCCACAATGATACGGTAAACCTTTGCAAAGACGATCTGCGATTGCAATTGCCATCCTCTAAGAAACGCGAAAAATATGTTATGCAGGTGCGCGATCTCCTGACAGAACATTACTTCGCCCAAGGTTTCTCCGTCATCTGGTCCGACACCAACCTCAACCCCATTCACAAACGTCGCGCCGAAGAACTCGCCCAAACCCACGGGGCAGAGGTCGTGATCCAGGACTTCACCCATGTCCCCATGGAGGAATGCATCCAGCGCGATCTAAAACGGCTCAATTCCGTCGGTGCCCATGTGATTCGGCAAATGTACTACGACTACCTGCATCAGCCGGAGCCGACGCCTGCACCCCAGGCCTCAAGCCCCAACTGTTACCTCGTAGACGTAGACGGCACCCTAGCGATCAACACCAGCCGTCCCTTCTTCGCCTGGGATCGCGTCGGCGAAGACAGTCCCAATCCCCCCGTCGTCCAAATGGTTCAAACCCTGGCCCAGCAGGCGAAAATCATCGTGCTGTCTGGCCGATCGCGCGCCTGTGAAAAACAGACCAGCGACTGGCTCGATCGCTACGGCGTCCCCTTCCAATCGCTATACATGCGGGCAGCGGACGATCAGCGACCGGATGAGATCATCAAGTCCGAACTGTATGACCAGCATATTCGCGATCGCTTTAATGTATTGGGCGTGATCGACGATCGGCCTAAGGTTTGCCGCATGTGGCGTAGTTTGGGGCTACCTGTGTTCCAGGTGGGAAACCCTGACTATGAGTTTTAGCGAGGCGCATGCGATCGCTGTTATTGCAGCGATCGCTCACAAATTTCAAAGGCGAACCGTAACCTTGCAATGAGTAACTCCATGTCGCCCGTAGAATAGGCTGCTGACTCCCAGACTTCCCCGGTGGGATCGAGTTTGTAGAGTTGCCAGTTTGCGCCATTGCTAATGATGCCAACGACTTCGATCGTCCGTCCGATTTTTTGATTATTCCATTGGCAGGCGTGCATTTCAACGAGGCATTGGGCGAGACCTTGTTCAAAGTTGTCTTTTTTGGCTTCAATAATGCAAAGAATTGGGGGCGTGATGTAACGTTGTCGTTCGGCGATTAAATAATCGACAAAACCACCAGCGACATTGCTTTCGAGTTTGGCTCCTTTCCAAATACGGAGCTGGGTGAAGGAGTCGATCGCTTCATCACAAATGGCGTCGATGAGTAGTTTTTTAGATTCTTCATAGCTTTCTAGATCGAAGTTGCGTCGGAGGCGTTGGAGATGCTGGAGGAAGAAGTCGCTGAGGGCAATCGGTTCGACTTTTATTTCCCAGGGGGTTAGTTCCTTCAAGTTGAGCAACTGGAAGGCTTCGATTTTGCTGAAGCCTGAAAATTTCTTTTTCCCTTTCGTTCGAGTAGGCATAGTCTTTTCTAGCTCAACCGTATTGTTTGAGGGCGATCGCCTCATCTATTATCGCTGAATCTGGGAAGATTTGTTCCAGGTTAGACGAACGCTATCGATCGGCTTCAATGACAATATCTCCGGCCATAAGTTCACGCCATTCGTCGGACTCTTGGTAGTGGGTGACTAGAGTCTCGGCTTGCAGCAATGTAGTCGATCGCAAAGTCAACCTGCTCGATCGTCAGCCCAAGCTTCTGGGCAATATCTTGATGCGAATAGCCAGCCTTGAGATAGTCCATCACATCGTAGAGCGTGATGCGCGTGCCTGCGATCGAGCTACCCCGTTCCGTCCAGACGATATTCAGTTTGGGATTTGAAACCAGAGCCATATCGCGGTTCTCCTCGGTAACTGAGTCCAGTTTAGCGCAAAAATTAGGGCGAGAGCGCGCTATACAAACCCCCAACCCATCATCTACGCTCTAGAACAATCACCCGCCATCAGACCCCATGCCCGATCGATCGCCCATCCCCATCCAACTCACCCTCCAAAAGGTCGATCGCCTCTGTCTCCTCGAAATGACCTGGGGCCAGGGCCAACGCGCCAGCTTCTCGGTCCCCTATCCCGAAGAACTAATCGCCCTCTATGACCAATGGCAGGCCGCCTACCTCAAGTTCTATCGCGGCATGCGGGGCCGCGTCCTGTCCACAGGCATCACCACCGCACCCACAACCGACCTGCGCAAACCCCTCGATCAAGCCGACCAAGCCCTCACGGAAGCCATGGGCACCTGGCTCAATAGCCAGCTTTACGACCTGCGATCGCGCATCCTCCAGCAATACCAAGGCCAGCCCCTCCGCCTCTACCTGACGATCGCCCACCTGCCCCTCGCCCGCCTCCCCTGGGAAACCTGGGATCTCAACCTCGGCCTGCCCGCCCAATCGATCCAAATCGTCCGCGCCCCCCAAAATATCAACGCACCACCCGCTCTCAAACGGCGCAAACCCCGCATCCTGGCGATCCTTGGCGACGACACAGGACTAGATTTGGCAGGCGATCGCAATGCCCTTACCCATCTCAAACGCCAAGCCGAAGTCGTCTTTGTCGGCTGGAAAACCACAGATACAGAGCAGACCCTACTCAATCGAATCACCAGCGAAATCGTCGATCCGCGTGGCTGGGATCTGCTCTTCTTCGCCGGCCACAGCAACGAAACCACCACCACAGGCGGCGAACTCAGCCTCGGCCCCAACATCACCCTCTCCATCCGCAACCTGGCCCCAAAACTCCGGATTGCCCTTTCGCACGGCCTTCAAGCAGCGGTGTTCAACTCCTGTCGGGGGCTGAATATTGCGGAATCACTGATCGATCTGGGGTTGGGTCAGGTTTTAGTCATGCGGGAACCGATTCATAATCAGGTGGCCGTGGGATTCTTGCAGGCATTTTTGGCGGCCTTGGGCGATCGCGCCGATATCTACGGGGCCATGGTGGCGGCCCAGGCGTTTCTGACCAATAATCCCCAGGACTACTTAGCGACGGGTTCTATCGCCTCGCTGTTCTGTCATCCGGGGGCGCAGTTGTATCAGTTGCCCGAGACGAAGGGATGGCGATCGCTGTTGCCTAACCGTCTGGAACTGGCGGCCCTGGCTATCGCTGGCATTTGTACCTTACCTGTTTTCCAAGATGCCTTGCTCAATGGGCGTACGCTCACCCAAGCCCTCTATCGTCAAACCACGGGGCAACGGGGTTTGGTGGCTAAACCGATTGTGCTGGTGCAAATTGACAGCAAATCGATCCAAGCTTGGAATGTGCCACCGCATGAAATCCTGCCGTTTAATCGCAGTCGGTTGGCAGAGGTGGTTAAGAAAGCGGATGGGGCGAAGGTTGTGGGATTGGATTTTCTGTTTGGCGATCGCACCACGGCCAAGGCGGATGGGGATCTGGTGCGAACTGTAGGCCGAAATGTTGTCGTGGGCAGTTCCATCGGTGGGGGCAAACTGGTGGGACCGAATCCAGCCTTGGGATTGCAGGCCCGCCAAGGCTACATCGAAGTCGAAACGCCGCCCCTACGCTTAGAAATGCCGCCGCGAAACTGTACCTTAAACTGTCCTATTGCCTACCAGTTAGCAGGCCGCAAATCACCTGCCCACCCCCCCCTTTTTGGGAACGCCGATCGTTGATTTTTCCATCTCTCCCGAGCAAGTCTATCAGCGAATTTCGGCCAGTGATTTTAGATCCGAGCTGGGGCGCGATCGCATCGTCTTGATTGCTGTGAGTGATGATGACTATCGTCTGGGCTGGGAGCCAGGGAAGCCCGATCGGGTTCCAGCCCCCCCGGCGTTTCATTACTTAACAGAGGGCCGGGGATCGATGACCGGGGGGGAAGTGTTGGCCTATATGACCCATCATTTGCCCAGGGGCACTTTGTCTGGCCGATCGCCGAGCTATGGCTGGTGGGGATTGCAGTGCTTGCGGGGAAGGCCGTTGTGGTTTCAGAACGGCGATCATATCTTTGGTTAGGATTGCCATTGGTCTATGGTTTACTTGGATTGCAACTTTATATTGCGGGATTTTTATTGCCTTGGCTCTTGCCTTCAGGGGTGTTTTTAGCGTATGTTTTTCCTTATATACGAAAAACTCCATAAGAACCTATGCAAGTTAGATATAAGTTGGTGATTGTTCTACTTATGGTGGGACTCGGTTATGCAACCCCGATCCTCGCTCAGCCGAATGTGGTGACCTGGATTAGTCGGTTTTGGAGCCGAGAAAAGAAGGCCCTGGGGGCGCGTTCTGCCCTTTGTCTGCTGTCGCCGGGATTGGATGGGAATTATCAGGTTTGGCATGATCGCCCCCTAATCCTGTGGCAAAATGGCGATGCGATCGAAGTCAATCTGCGCAAACGGGGGGCAAAACAATTGCTCTGGTCCCTACAGCCTAAGGTGGGTGATCGATCGATGGTTTCTCCTGATGTATTACAACCTGGGTTGTATCAGTGGCAGGTGGTGGGGAAGGATTCGGAGGAGAGCGATCGCACGGTTTGGACCAATTTGAGGTGGTACGGGAGGAGAAGCTAACCCAGGCATTGCAGGCATTTGAGTCGAAGTTGCCCAAGGGCTATTCTGCCGAAGAGAAGGCATTGCAGCGGGCGGATTTCTTTGCCGATCGTCAGATGGGGTCCGATGTATTACAGGTGTTGTTTGCGGTTGAGAAGCCTTCCGTGGAATTTGTTCAGGCACGTCAAGTTTATTTGAAAAAACTATGTCCTTAAAATCTTCGGTTACGTCAGATCAAGCGATCGTTGCAGCAATGGCTGGCCCCCTAAATCCCCCAAGTTTGGGGGACTTTGAAGCAAATTTGGCTCGGAAGTCCCCCAGAATTGGGGGGGTGGGGGGCGGTTCGGTGGGCAGCTTGGTCGCAAGCTTGGTGCTGTTGTGGGCGTCGCCAGCGTTAGCTCAGATCATTCCCGATCAAAACTGGGGGGCAGAATCGTCTCGGCTAAATGGCGATCGAATTGAATCCGGGGCACAGCGCGGTAGTAATCTCTTCCATAGTTTTCAGCAGTTTAATATCAATAACGGGCAGCAAATCTTCTTTGCGAATCCGGTGGGGATACAGAATATTTTTACGCGGGTGACAGGTGGAATACAATCCAATATTCAAGGAACAATCGGTGTCAATGGGCCAGCCAATTTATATCTGCTCAACCCCTCTGGGATCCTGTTTGGCCCGCAAGCCAGATTGGATTTGCGCGGTTCCTTCGTCGGTAGCACAGCCAGTGGGATTCAATTTGGCTCCCAGGGGAGTTTTGCTCTAGCCGAACTTAGTGCACCTGGGCTGTTGACGATTCAGCCTTCAGCGCTGCAATTTTCCCAGATGGTGGGCAGTATTACTAATCGATCGAACGCATCTGCGGGCAATAATGTCCTCGGCGAAGCTCAATTTGGGCTCCGGGTGACCGATGGGAAAAGTCTGGTGCTGGTGGGCGGCGATATTACGATCGATGATGGTAAATTAATTGCCCTGGGGGGAAGGGTTGAATTGGGTGGATTAGCTCAGATGGGAAGCGTGGGATTGACGATCGAGGGCGATCGCATCCAAGCTCAAGTCCCGGCAGCTAGCCAACGCTCCAACTTACAGATGATTAATAATGCAGAGATTTCTGTCAAAGGTGCGGGGGGTGAGATATCAATTAATGCGAATCAGTTGGATGTCCTTGATGGTAGTCAGTTTCTTGGTGGATTGACCCAGGCAGGCCAGGTGGGTCGCACAGGCAATATCACAATCGATGCCAATGTTGCTAATTTCAATAGCGGTGCCGAGCGCCGGGCCTCTGGGATTTTTCTAACAGCAGAGGAGGGAACCTCTGGCCAGTTGGGAGATGTGATTATTAATGGGGGTGAAATTAACTGGGGGAATAATACTTGGCTGAGAAATCAAGCCTTTCTCGGCAGTGCTGTGAACACAGGAGATATTCTGATTAGTGGGAATAATCTCACCTTGACGAGTCAAGATCCGCGCTTTAATTTCAATCAGCTTAGTCAAATGGCTATACAGCATGATGGTAAAGGGAATTTAGGAGAAATTAGAATCCGACTGAAGGATACGCTAAAGATTGATAATGGGCTGATTTTTCCCAGAATTCATCGACTGAAAGAGGCGCTGGACTAATCAAGGGAAATATTTCGATCGAGGCCAGAGCGGTTATATTGGAGCGTGGGGCACAGGTTGAAGCCAACACAACTCAAAATCAACCCGGTGGCGATATTAAAATTACAGCAGGCGATCGCATCCTGGTTCAAGGGGAGGATCTGCGGGCGATCGATCGAGAGACCCGTCTATTTAGCAATATTATTTCCCAGACAACTGGCTCTGGCAAAGCTGGGGATATTCTACTAACTGCTCCAAATATTAACATCCTCGATCGAGGTGAAATATCCAATTCTGTGGCCCCATCTGGCACGGGACCTGGTGGAGCGATCAAACTGGTTGCATCGGAGGCAATCGTGGCACAGCAGGATAGTCGTGTTGTAACGAACGTGTTTGGTGACAGCTCTGGAGGTAATATTGAACTATCGACACCGACCCTAGCCATCCGCTCTGGTGGTCTGATTAAAGCTGGAACCAATGCATTTAGTCCAGAGGTCCGGGGGGGCGATCTAATTGTCAATGCTGAGTCGATCGAAGTGAGCGGACTGGGTAAGCAGACCATTGTACGAGGGGACGGCAAAACAGTATTTCAACCCAGCGGGCTATCTGCTTCTTCTGGAGTCGCTCAGACAGGCCTAAATCAGGGGCTGGCCAGGGGTGGAGATTTAACCATCAATACTAATCAATTATTGGTGCGCGATGAAGGAACCCTTGGGAGCGGTACGACAGGTGTCGGCGGGAATACCGTGATTAATGCGCGCAGTTTGGTGTTAGTCGAAGGTGTTGCGGATCTGCAAAAGGGACTCAATAGTGGCTTAAGCATTATTAGTACTGAGACCTTTGGGGATGGGGATGCGGGTGACTTGACCATTAATACGCCCCGGTTGATTGTCAGTAATAGTGGCCTAATTTCCAGTCGTGCCTTCTTTGAAACCACCGGAAATGCAGGTGATTTGACCATTAATGCAACAGAGCAGGTCGATGTCCGAGGGACTGCACCTCTTGGGTTCAGTAGCGCTATTATTGCCGAAACTTCCGGCGTGGGCAATGCAGGTGTGTTGACCATTAATACGCCACGGTTAAATGTTGCCGATCGCGGTCGTGTCCGGGCTGAATCAACGGAGCTGAGCACAGGCAATGGCAATGACCTGTTGATTAATGCTAGGCAAATCAATGTCACAGAGCTGGGAGAACTCAGCGCCAGTGGGCTTGGGAAAGGAAGCTCTGGAAATATCAGAATTAATTCAGAGATCGTCAAAGTAGATCAAGGGATCATCAAGGCCGTCAGTAACGAGCAGGCTGGCGGCAATATCGAATTCCGTGATGGCAATGTTCTACTTCTACGGCGCGGCAGCCAAATCACGACCCAGGCGGGGATTAATAAAGTGGGGGGGAGTGGGGGAGGGAACATTCTGATCGATGCCAATTTCCTGGTTGGACTGCCCCGAGAAAATAGCTTTATCACTGCCAATGCCTTTGGGGGTAAGGGGGGGCAGGTGAAGATTTCGGCCCAGAGCATTCTTGGGATTCAATCCTTCAGTCGCCCGACCCTGGAAGCCCTGTTGGGGACCAGCGATCTGAGTCAATTAGATTTAACCCTGTTGCCCAGCAGCATTACCACAATTTCCCAGTTGTCGCCCGATCTCAGTGGAGAACTGGCCGTCCAGACCCTAACGCCCGATCCTAGCCAGGGTTCGACGGATTTGCCCGTTGATACGATCGATGCCACCCGCAAGATTTCTCAAATCTGCCCGCGCAGTTCTGGGGACCAAGAATTAGGCAGTTTTATCGTCAGTGGGCGGGGCAGTTTGCCACCGAATCCGATCGAGAATTTTATGGGCGATCGGGTGATGGCTCCCTTGGCTATGTTGGGGGCGGAGAAGAAGGCCCCCAATCCCCCAATCCTGGGGGCTATGAACTGGGATAGAGGGTTGGTTTTACCACGATTAAACTTTGCATCCTGTCCCATTCCAAAACATCTGTCGAACCCAAACATGAATACAACCATTCCCACACCATCATCAACCCCAAACAACCCCACCCAGTTCATAGCCCCCAAACTTGGGGGTTTGGGGGCCTCCTAAGCGCATCCCGCAGATGATTAACTCCCCCTACCCATTCACCCCTATGAAACCCAAACTCATCCTCCTAGCATTCACCATAGCCGTCCTCATAACCATCACACAAAACCCCACCACCCCCGCCCAAAACCCCCCGATCGCTCCGCCCGCTCCGCCTACGAATCTGGCAACTTCACCCAAGCTGCAGAACTGTTTTCCCAAACCACCAACGATCCCAACCCAACGATCGCCGCCCTCAGCCTCGGTAATCTCTCCCTCTGCTACCAACAGCTCGGCCAATGGGATAAGGCAGAAAGTGCGATCGCCACCGCCCTCACAAAATTCCCATCCCTCGAAGCCGCATCCCAGGCCCAACTCCTCGACATCCAAGCCAGTCTCCGCTTCAACCAAGGCGACGCCAGCAATGCCCTGGCCCAATGGCAACAGGCTGAAAAACTCTCTGGGGAAAGGGGCGATCGCCTCAAACTACGCCAAGCTCAGGCGCTCCAGCAGCTTGGACTTCACCGTAAGGCGATCGAACTATTGCAGAAACAACTCAACCTCACCGATCCCAATCAGCTCCAAAAAACGACCATCGCCCAAGTTCCTGCCCTGCAAATCCTCGCCGAATCCTATCGCGCTACCGATCGCGCCTCTGTGGCAAAACAAATCCTAGAACGAGGTTTAGCCCTAGCCCCAATGATGCATCGCTCCAGCTAACCCTGGCCAATACGATTAAAACCACCGATCGCCCCGCTGCGCTAAAACTCTACCAGGCCGCAGAAGCCTCAAGCAGCGATCGACGTTTGCAAGCATTAGTTGGCCAATTCGATCTCGCCGTACCCGAAGCCCTGCCAAAACTCCAGGTGCTACTGTCCAAAACGCCTCCCAGTCGCACCACCATAGAAACCCAAATCCACCTGGCCCAAACCCTCGTCCAGCAGCAAAACAATGCCACTCTACCCTTACTCGAAACCGCAGTTTCTGAATCGAAAAAACTAGGCGATCCGCGATTGCAATCCTACAGCCTAGGTTTGTTGGGACAGTTTTACGAATTGCAGGGGGCGATCGATCGCGCCGATCGCTACACCTCAGAGGCAATCACGCTCGCCGAAACCGTGGGCGCACCGGAGATCAACTATCGCTGGCAATGGCAAATGGCGCGGATTTTTAAAGCGAAGGGGAAATTAGACCCTGCGATCCAATCCTATCAAAACGCCTTGCAGGATATTCGATCGCTCCGGGCCGATCTCGTCTCCGCCAGCCCTGAGGCGCAGTTTACCTTCCGCGACGCCGTGGAACCAATCCACCGAGAGCTGGTCAAAAGCCTACTCCAAAGTGGCACTACCAAAAATCTTCAAACTGCCCGTGATGTGATCGAATCCTTGCAATTTGTCGAACTGGAAAACTTTTTCCGGGAAGCCTGTCTGACGGCATCCCCAGATAATATTGAAAACGTCGATCGCAATGCCGCCGTAATCTACCCAATTATTCTGGGCGATCAGTTGGCGGTGATATCCAGCCTGCCAGGAGAAGAAGGACGGCCTAGAACATTGAAGTATTACAGTACGGCGATCGAATCTGGGGATGATTTTAATCAGGAAATTGTCAACCTGCGGGACGACCTTTCCCAGAGCAATACGGCAAATCTCGCCCTCCCAACCCTCCGAAAACTCCATGATTTACTAATGCAACCTGTGGAGGCAGACCTAGCCGCCCGCAAGGTAGAAACCCTCGTATTCGTCCTGGACGGCGTCCTGCGAAACGTTCCCATGGCGGCCCTTTACGACGGCAAATCCTATCTTGTCGAAAAATACCGCATCGCCCTCACCCCAGGCCTCCAGCTCCTTGCCCCAAAACCCCTCAACGCCACAAAAGTCGGAGCCCTAGTCCTTGGCCTCGACCAAGCCCAATCCAATTTCTCGGCCCTCCCCTTTGTCAAAACCGAAGTCCAAACTATCCAAAAAATTCTGCCAACCCAAACCCTCTACAACGATCGCTTCACCAACCAAAATTTCAAAACCACCATCAACGATGTTAGCTACCCAATCGTCCACCTCGCCACCCACGGCCAATTTGGCAACAAAGCCGACGACACCTTCATCCTCACCTGGCAAGGAAAACTTAAAATCAGCGAACTCGGTGACACGCTTAAAACCGGAGAGCTAACCCGATCGCAACCCCTAGAACTCCTCGTACTCAGCGCCTGCGAAACCGCCAAGGGCGATGGGCGATCGACCCTAGGACTAGCGGGCGTGGCGGTGCGATCGGGGGCGCGCAGTACAGTGGCGACGCTTTGGCGGGTAAATGACGAGGCATCGGCTGTGCTGATGGGTCGCTTTTATGAGGAACTATCTAAAATCAGCACGACTAAGATCTCCAAGGCCGAAGCTTTGCGGCGGGCACAGTTGTCTGTGCTGCGCGATCCGGCCTATCGACAGCAGCCCTATTATTGGGCTCCCTATCTGCTGATTGGGAACTGGACTTGATGGGGTCAAATCTATGGGATTGTAAAATATTTTGTGTCAGAGGTTGATTTATGAGATCTAATGAACCAACAACTCATCCAACGCCGCCAAACCCATGATGAATAACGACCTCACCTTTACTCCCGCCAACGAAAACATCTTCCTTGATCTAGGATTCGATCGAGAAGAAGCAAGCTGCCACAGCAATGGTGCCTATGAGAATCTGCTTCTGCTGTCGCCGCTGCCGCTCTAAAGCCTCTCGGCGCTGAATTTGCACCATGGCTTCTTCGAGGAGCAACGGCGACAGACCCAGTTCCTGTAGGATTTCACCGACTTCTGCCTTGGATAATTCGTCCTGCTGTTGCAGGGACAGGTGCTCTACCTCTCGAACGATTTGGGTGAGTTGTTCTGAGGTCAGGCGTTGCTCCATGATGGTTAATTAGTCAGGGGTTTTTGATCGCGATTTCCAGAGGTTTTCTCTAGCGATCGCCTAGCGATCGGGTCCGCCGCCTTCTACCATGAGAATCCAGCGTTGGTAGAGTTTGCGGGCTAGGTTCTTGGCGTTGAGGCCGACTTTACCCTGGACCGTTTGGCCGTTGCGGTTTTGCAGGCGGGTCAGGAGGCGGGCTTCTTCATTGGCGACGGTGCCGTCACTGTAGATTAGGCCGCTGAGGTCTTCGATCAGTTTGTGGCAGTCTTCTTCGGTGGGGTTGTCGCCTAGGTAGTCATTGATCCAGCGATCGGCCTCGAAGGACTCCACCCGAGGCATCTTCTCTAGGAGCTGATGGATTTCTGGGTCTTCCTTGAGGCCCTGCTCCTCGGCCACCCAACGCAGGTAACGCTGTTCCTCGGTTTGGACCTTGCCGTCTAGCCAGGCCACGGCGATCAGGATTTTGAGGAGTTGCTGATTGGAGCGGGCGTTGCTAACCATGGGAGACCTCTCTGACAGAAGGATGTTCACTGGCATGTTCCTTGGCCCGAGGGATTGAAACCACCAAGCTCTACCTCTGTTGTAGACCGGATTGCCCACAACCCCGCCCCTTTTTCAGGCTTTCTTAAGTCTCACCATGAAAAATCCATCCATCTCTTGCTGGTGCGGCACCACTTGAACCCATCCAGACTTGCTGATAAAGGCCGCCACACAGGACCTAGGATCCGGTCGATCGATCGACCATTCCCCATGATCCGCCAAAACCGCTTCGATCTGCCGCTCGTTCTCCTCGGATGCAAGGTACAGGTG
>JAAUSA010000149.1 GCA_012031975.1 Alkalinema sp. RU_4_3
CCTCAAGGCACCCCGGCAGCTTGGCCGACAGCCAGCGGCATGACGCGCCCATACTCACTGGCAAAGGCCGACGACACAAACACAAAGCCCACATCCGCCCGCGCCCCTGCCAATCGCTGCTGGGCCATGGCCACCACTTCGGCGATAGCGCCCTCTAGCGATGGTTCCGTTGACAGTGCTCCGGCCCATTTCATACTGGCTACTTCCTCTCAAGCTTCAAACGGTTGTGTCAGCCCTTTTGTTAAGGCAATTCGCGTTTTTAGTGTAAAGCTTTCTTGACCTATCCCGGAGAAGTTCTTATCTAAGGCCTAACCCCAAAAAGTTCTGATCGCACCCAAATCCAACCTAGCTAATCCTTCTGCACAGGTGATCCCCAGATTCCTCCGTAGATACCCATCCGTTTGAAGCTATAGAGATTAATCTATGGCTAGAATCAGAAACCCACTGTCTAGGTTACAAGTTTCACCGATCTCCCCCCAACTTCTAAAAGAGCGAGGTTAAAATGGTGTTCATAAGCGAGTAACGGACTAATCCAACCATGAGCCAAAACGATCTACTGGAAAAAATTGAACAAGAGCGTACCAACGCTCGTGCGGTCTGTGATGCTAAAGGCGTTGACTCTCCGGAATGCGCTGCGGCCTTTGACGCTTTGGAAGAAGTGCAAGCGGCTGCCGCCCACAAGCCCGCTGCTAAGACAAACTTTGAAAAGTACTGCGGTGACAACCCTGATGCGGTTGAATGCCGGATTTACGAAGACTAGTTTGACTGGCTTCTTTAGGGAAGCGATCGGTGGTTTGTGCCTAGGACTTCAAACTTCTATCCTTTGAATGTTAGGACAGGGCACCCTAGAAAGCAGGTAATGGGATCAATCCCATACCTGCTTTTGTCGTGCTATCGTTGATAACCGAATATTTTTGTCCCGGTTCTGCCCCATGCAAGATGCACCCTGGCTCTCTCAAGCGATCGTCTGGACGGATTTCCGGATTGCTGTGTTGTTGACCGTAATTGTTCCGCTGGCGCTGCTGATTTGGTCGGCGGTCAGTCAGTCCGATGCCGTGACCAAGCTGCTAGTGATCTATTGGCGGGTGGCGAGCCTTTTGGCCATCGCCCTCTATCTCCTGATTGCGGCCCTGCCGATCGGGTACCTAGTGGCCTGGTTTGCGCGGATGCTGTTGCCGATCAGCCTGTGGTTCTGGGTGGATGTGAACGAGGAAATCGAGGAGATGCCCAGCAGTCCCTTTAAGCTGGCGGTAACGGGCTGGCGCTGGGCGTTGACGATCTACTCGGTTCTAGGCGTGCTGTTCCAGGTGCCTTCCCTCTCCTGTGCCTTCGCACCCCAGACGGAACTGATTAAGCAGGCAGAGATGACCAGTGCCACGGTCTGTAATGTCTGGCTCCAGGCCCCCTGGGGCTTCCGGGAGTTGCTCCATGGCACGACGAAGCCCTGGTTCCTGGGCACCTTTGGGATTATGGGGCTGGTGATCTATGGCCTGTATCTGAGCTATTTTGTCTTCTTCCGCCTGGGTCGCAGTAAGCGATCGGCCATGGGACAGTAGCGCGGTATACCCTTCCTAGTCATCCCTACCTTAGATAATACGGCTCTACACATTGGGCAGGTTTCCACGATGCAAATTACCAAAACATCTATTGGCCTTCGCTTGGAACAATACAGCCTCAAGCATCCACAGGAGGTGCTGCTTGTGGATGCAGAAATTAACGGGGAGCCCGACCAGGTGGCTATTTTCAAGGGGTTTTCTAGTTCCTTGATGTGCCCGACGGCCTTCGATCCCGATGTGCCTGTCTTGCCCGAGGGGGTCAAGATCAAGCAGATCGCCCGTCTCCAAAGTCCCTACAATCCCAATAGCCCCCGCTATCTGGAGCAGGGAATTAGCTGGGCGAAGTTTGAGCAACATCTGGAGAAGGCGGGGCTTTAGTCGCTACGCTCTGGGCCACCCGCGACTGAAGGATACTGCTGGCGAATTCCCCACTGCGCTGCTGTCCCGCCTAGGGTTAAAACCCGAGGCTAATAGCTGAAACCAGCTAAAGCAGGTTAAAATAGTACAAAGCAACTATAAAACTCCTTGCAGTGCCTATCATTCATGGGCTTAACCCGTTTCAACGGGTTTGAGCTGTTAGCCTGGGATTTTAATCCCAGTGGGCCATGCGATCGTCAGTTAGCACCCGAATTGAATTCGCCAACAGAATCCTTCCGTCGCGGGCCTTCTACCGATTATCCCCACTCCCCTGCAAGACTCCGCGATCCTTGCGATCGCGGAGTTTTTGAATATTCCCCTCCAGGAGGGCTGTGGTTTCGGCCTCCGTTGCCTGTTGGACAGCGGTCTGCCAGATCCAGGCCACCGAAGCGAGGATGTTTTGGCGCTTTTGAGCGTCGCCGCCGTCCCGGTGCCATTTCTTGACGCCTTCGGCGAGGGTCATCAGGACCAGGGCGCTATTGTGGGTGGGGTGGGGATGGGCGATCGCCGTTTCTAAATCTTCCTTCAGTTCCGAACAAATCTGGGCACAGTACCAGGCCACATCCCCGGCTTCCTTGCGGCGGTTGGTATCGTCGGTGGCCATCTGCCATTCGTGGTATTCGCCAATCAGGCCCAGGGCGGGGTACCAGAGGTTTGAGTCTCGATCGGGGTAGAGCGCCGTCTCTCGGGAGGCGGTTTGGTATTCGATGAGTTGCATGGGAGATCTGAAGGGAAACGGCCCGTAGCCTAACACGATTCTGCGCTAAGCTAAAGGGCAGTACACGGGCACTATAGACCTTATGCTGGACCTCACAAAACTTGCCAGTCAAATGCAGGGCATCAGCCAGCACCTCGCCACGGAGTCCACTGCCACCCGTCAGAGACTCGACCATGGGGAGGAACTGATGCTGCTGGCCCAGCAGTGGCAGGGGGAGCTGGTGGGACGGCAGGCACAGTGGCGCGATCGCCTCCTGTTCACCGCTGGCGTCCCCGTGGAGAACCTAACGACGCGGCGAGAAATAAACCCCGCTCCCTCAGCCCATACGGTCCTTGCCACCGATGGCTCCCAGATCGCCCCAAGCCACCATGAAATTGCCTATTGCTACTTGATTAACATTGGCCGGATTATCCTACACTACGGCCAGAGCAAACTGCCGCTGCTCGATAGTCTGCCGGAGGTGTTTTACCGGGCCGAGGATCTGTATGTGTCGCGGCAGTGGGGCATCCGGACCGAGGAGTGGCTAGGCTATTGCCGTACCGCTGGGGAAACCACGGTGTTGGCGGAGCTGGCCGAGGCGGTGCGGCCCCTGGGGGATTTGCCGATGTGGGAGAATGCGACGCCGACGATCGCCATGACGGACGGATCGCTGATCTACTGGTTCCTCGAACCCCTGCCCGTAGAGGCCCGCAATCGGATTCTGGAGCCGATCATTGCCGCCTGGGACAAGCTGCGGGATCTGAAGGTGCCGATCGTTGGCTACATCAGCGCCTCCCGCAGCAGCGAGTCGATCAATTTTCTGCGGTTTCAAACCTGTCCCTACCAGGTGCCCGACTGCATGACTCACTGCCAGAACCTGCGCGACAAAGCCCCCTGCCAGGTGTTAGAGCCCCTCCGAGACACGGCAATCTGGAATCGCTTGCTCAAACCCGGAGAGCGCAGTCCCCTGTGGCGCAGTTCTGCACGGATCCAGGAGTTTTACGGCGATGACCATCGGGTGCATTTTTGCTACCTGCATGTGGGTAGTGAGGTGGCGCGCGTTGAGGTGCCGGAATGGGTGGTCGAAGATGGGGATTTGGTCGATCGCACCATGGCTCTGATCATCGCTCAGGTCGAGAAGGGCTATGGCTACCCGGTGGCCCTGGCGGAGGCCCATAATCAGGCGGTGGTAAGGGGGGGCGATCGCAGTCGGTTTTTCTCGTTGTTGGAGCAGGAAATGATTAAGGCAGGCTTGCGGAATGTGGGCACGTCCTATAAGGAGGCGCGGAAGCGCGGCAGTATCGCGTAGTTTTGACCAAAAAAAAGGCCAAGCCCTGCGGCTTAGCCCTCTTGATGCAAGGTAACAATTACCTCAAAACAACCAACTTTTCAACCGTTAAGCAACCCCACGAGGAATCCCCTCAAGCGCCTGCTCTTCAGTCTCAAAAATCTCAAACACGGAATCCATCATCGTCACTTCGAAAACCAACTTCGCCTCAGGATGCACATTGCAAATACGAAAACTGCCACGCACTTTATCCGCGTCGCGCATACCTGCAACTAGGGAAGTGAGGCCTGAGCTGTCGATGAAGTTAACCTGGGAAAGGTTCACGACAACGTGACGACTTTGTTTCGCAATGCATTCCTGCAACTTGAGACGGAACTGCCAGGCGGTCGTAATATCAAGGCGGCCTGAAGGAGTCAGGACGATGACATTATTCCCGTCATGGGTCGTATAGGTTTGCTTTTCCATGCGAATTGACTCTTGTTCTACGTCAACCACGGCGTTCACCTAAACCTTTGAAATTACACGCAACTGTTGTTAGTTAGCCCCGGTTTTGGCCTGGAGTGAACAGGCGATCGCACCATTTCCTAATAAAAACGTGAAAACACGGAGGGCAGAATTAAGTCCATTCCACGCTCCGTGCATTACCTGATGTGGGATGAGTGAAAAACCTTTACGACAAAACCAACTTTTTAGAATTTCTCCCCAACGGTGAACTGCAACCGATTGTCACCGCGCGCCGTCACGGCCCAGTCCGCCCGCAGGGTGCCGATCGGAGACTTGTAGCGCAGGCCCGCGCCGATGCCAAAGCCACTGCCGGGGCGATCGCGCACCACCCCAGGGCTACCGGGCACGGTGTCGCCGGAGCTGAAGTTGGTGGCATAGTCGGCGAAGAGGGTGCCGCCGAGGGCCTTGTAGATCGGCAGGCGATATTCTGCGGTGGCCTGGACAAAGCTGCGTCCGGAGCCGATTTCGCCCTGGCCGTAGCCCCGCACCGAGTTGACGCCGCCGAGGGTGTAGGCGCTGTAGGGGGCAGATCGCCGATGATCGTGCCGCCTTGGAGGTTGAAGGCGAGGACTTCCTGCTTGGCGGGGTCGGTGTTTTTATTTAGGAGGCTGACGGGGACGTACTGGGTATAGGCCGCCTGGAGACGGTTGGAGAGGATTTTGCCGCTCCCTAGGGGGACCGATTGCTCGGTGCTGACGGTGAATAGGGATCCTTGCTTGGGGTCGAAGGGGTTGTCGCGCTGATCGCGGGCGGCGGAGAAGCTGACGGTGGTGAGATCATCCAAGCCCGTTTTGCTGAAGGACAGTTCGTTGCCCTGGGCGTCGGTGCGGACGAGGTTGCCCTTGGCATCTCGCAGGCTGACGCGGGTGTAGTTGAGGCCCGCTGTGCCGACCCAGCCGTTGCCCAGGGGTTTGTCCAGGGTGACGCCGCCGCCGATGCGACCTTCGCGGACGCGATCGCCGTTGGCCAGTTTAATATCGTCGTCGAAGACGCGGGACAGGCCCCGCTGGCGGAAGGCGCTGACGCTGTAGCCCCAGGTGTTGGGTTTGCTGTCGCGGTAGGGGTTGCTGAAGGTGCCGTCGAACTGGAAGTCCTTGGTGCCGAAGAGGACGTTGCCGTTGAGCTGTTTGCCGGTGCCGCCGAGGTTGTTGTCGCGGTAGAGGGCGGTGCCGTAGAGGCCGGAGTCGCTGCCGTAGCCGCCGCCGAGGTTGAACTGACGGGTGCGGGCTTCGACGATGTTGTAGACCAAGGTAGTGGCCTCACCGTCGCCTTCGGGGGTGACCTGGACATTGGTGAATAGGCCTGTTTTGTAGAGGCGTTCAATGTCTTTGGTGACGCTGGCTTCGCTGACGATCGCACCCGGTTTGGTCTGGATTTCCTGGAGGATGACGCTGTCTTTGGTGCGGGGTTTGATCGCCACGCCTTTGTCGTCTACGGTGCGGCCAAATTCGTCGGTGAAGCGGAGTTTGATGGTGCTGATTTTGCCTTCGGCGACGTTTAGGGTCATGGTGCCGGAGGCGCTGGGGTCAAGGCCGACTACGCGGGCCAGGGGGAAGCCGTTCTGGGCATACCACTGGTTGACCTGCCGCACGCCTGCATCGAGGGCCGCTGGCTGGATCGCTTGGTTGAACTGGGGCTGGAAGATGCCGTTGACCACGCTTTGGGTGAGAGCTTGGGCATTGACGAGTTGGATCGATCGGACAATCGTCGGGGCGATTTGGAAGGTGACGGCAATCCCATCGGGGGTCGTTTGGGACTGGACAGAAGCGTTTTGGACTAACCCGGTTTCCTTCAAGAGGGCCAGGTCCTTTTGGAGTTGGAGCTGGGTGACTTGGCTGCCGGGTTGGGTTTGGAGTTGTTTTTGCAGGAGCGATCGCAGTTCCTCACCCACACCGTTCAACTGGATCGAGGTGACGGTGACTGCAACGTTGGCGGGCGGCTGGGGGAGGGGTTTGGGCGCAACAGGTTTGGGCGTCACCGGTTTGGGCGCCACCGGCTTGGGCGTAGCAAAGGGTTTGGGTGCCATTGCCTTAGGTGCGGCGGCAACCACGACGGGGGCGGGGGCGATGGCGATCGGCGGGGCTTTAGGAGCCACGCTCGGGGGCAACGCTGTAGAAGCCACGGGGGCAATAGGCGTCGCTTCTTCGGTCGAAACCACCAAGACTGCGGCTCGGGCGGGCGGCGTTGGCGCTGCTGGGGCGATCGCTTGAGTCGCGGCAAGGGCCACCTTAGGGCTCGCCTGGGGCAGGGACTGGGGCAGGGACTGGGGCGCCGCGATCATCGGCAGGGTTTCGGGGGGAGCGATCGCCGCAGTTTTGGGTAGGGAAACAGGGGTCTCCGTGGGCACCACCCAGTCTTTCGCCGGGACTGGGGGAGCCGAAGGGACCATGGGTGCGGTGGCCGCCGTAGCGGAGGATTCCCCGACCATTACCGTGGCTATAGAAAACATCGCAACAGCAGGAACACGCATAACAGGAAGTACCAATTGAGGGGTGAATCGAGAGGAGTAATGGTTGCTGTGACGGGGGCGATCGCCCGCATGTTCCAGATTTAAGCGGCCAGTTCGAAACCTCGCCCCCCAGGATTAGGTCTTGGAACTCTCTCTTCAGAGTTATTCAGTCTCTACCGAAGGGCAGATGTGGAGGGGGGGAGAAATCCGCTTTCATGAAGCTGTGAAAAATCGTTACTCCTGTAGATAGATACCTGCAATGTTGAATACCCCCAATGCTGTTCAGAAACCCGATTTCAATGGTGATGGTAAGACGGATTTGTTTTGGCGTAGCCCGGTGACGAATCAGACGGCGGTCTGGTTGATGGATGGGACGCAGTTATTGCAGGGTAGTTTTTTGGCGGATGTGCCAGTGACGAATGGGTGGGATGATCCGGCGTTTGGGGATTTTAATGGGGATGGGAAGACGGATTTGTTTTGGCGCAATAGTTTGACGGGGGAGAATGCGATCTGGCTGATGGAGGGCGTTCGCCTGTTGGAGGGCCAGTTTATTGAGCCCGTTAAGCAGGGTGGGACTGCGCTTTTAGGGGATTTTAACAATGACCAGAAGACCGATATCCTTTGGCATATTCCGGCGGAGGGATTGGTCAGTATTTGGGAGATCGATGGTACGACGGTGGCCGAGACGCTTTTGCTTCAGCCCTTGGGGGAGCTATGGACTGCTAAGTTGGGGGATTTAATGGCGATCGCCAGGCGGATCTGCTGTGGCGCAATCGCAGCAATGGGGAGACGGTGGTTTGGTTTTTGAATGGGATGGAGGAGCCGACGGCGCGGGTTGTGCCGATTGTCAGTTACAGTGGGGCCTTTCAGGTGTTGGATTTTAATGGGGATGGGAAGGGGGATTTGCTCGATCGCAATTTGCTGACGGGGGAGAATTGGGTGTGGCTGGCGAATAATGATGGATTTGAGGGTGATCCGGTGGTGTTGCCGGGGCTGTCGAGGGATTTGGAGCCTGTGTTGGGGGATTTTAATGGGGATGGGCGGACGGATTTCTTCTGGCGCATCGAGGGGCGGGCGTCGGAGCTTTGGTCGGTGAATGCGCGCAATGGGCTATCAATTTCGGCGCAGCCGGGGATTGAGGGGAGCTGGGTGGCATCGAGTGGGGATTTTAATGGAGACGATCAGAGTGATTTGTTTTGGCAGAATGTGTTTACGGGGGAGACAGCGGTGTGGTTGTTGAATGGGCGGGAGTTGTTGAAGGCGGAGTTTTCGACGCCTGTGGATGCGGGGCAGCAGTGGCTGGTGAAGGTGTAGGCGCATCTGTTGGATCCGGAGCCTTCGGTGAGGCTGTTGCAGGTGCTGAAGGCGATCGGGGTGTGGAGTCCTTAGGTTGTTTTAGTATTGAAATATGCAGGCCAGTTGCTCATGCTATTGGATAACCGATCTCTACTATCTCATCCACTAAAGCTTCCATTGAATTATCTGCATTAAGCTGCTGAATTAGACGATCATTCAAGGGTTGATGATTATAAATCTGCTCAACTGCAATCGAGTCAATGTTTTTTTCGTAGCAGGCGATCGCATATTCGATATATTTTTCTGGATTACCATCGAGCATGTAGAGTAGGTCAGCAGAACCATCGGGATCGACACCTTCAGGGAATTGGAGTTTTGGTGAGAGTTGCCAGCCTAGGTTTGCATATCGGTTCCAAATACAGAAGGTGCTGGCTTCTATATCAAAGGCAGGCTCTGTCAAGCAATCGGTAAAGCAGTCAGGCAATTCATCAAACAAAGCAGGCCATGGTTCTGGATCGGAATCGCGATAGGGACTCATAGGAGATTCGTGGCCAAAGCCTTTAAGAAAACATCCACTGGGGTTGAATAGGGCAAAGAACGAGTCGCCTTGTCCATTGCGCATAGAGGCCATTTGTTCAGTGGAGCTCCCATGACTGTTGAAGGAGAAGTAGCGATAGTCCCATTCAGGGCAGAGAATAGCGTCGAGGGTAGCTAGAGTTTGGAGGAGTTTTTTGAGGGGAACGATCGACGGGAAGAGTGCTAAGTTACGAGTTGAAAGTTCTTGCATGATTGGGTTAAGACTGCCGTGGGTCGCCACTAGGAGGATGCCATCCACCACGAATCCACATGCGGCGGGCACGGCGAATGGAACCATCATCATGTCGATCGTCATTCATGTCTAAGCGGTGAACTGTCGCTCGTCCAGTTGCGGTTACACCGATAATTTCTGTCCCATCCTGACTCCAAATAAAATGATCAGCCCATATGTCCTGCCGAGGATTGAAAAGTGGTTGTTGAGTTTGGGTCTTGGGGTCGGTGCCAGTGGTGAAGTTATAGCGGCGACCATTGCAACGGGTACAAACAAGGGCCAGATTCTCGGCCTCATCACTACCGCCGAGGGATTGGGGGAGGAGATGGTCGAAGGTGAACAGGGCTGTGCTGCCAGATTCTGAAGAGTGGCAATATTCACACAGGAAGTTCGATCGCTGACGAACGAGTTGGCGGGTGGCGCGGCTAATGCTCATGGGGCTTGGTGGATTCAGCGATGAGGCGGGCATTCATGAGGGTGAAAATGCGATCGAGTTCAGTTATCCCTGCAAATTCAGCAGTTTCAGGTTCGCTGAGAGTTTGGTCCTTGTGCTTTTCCAGCAGAGTTTCGAGGCGAGTTTGGAGGTCATCAGTGAACTTGAAGAGGCTAAGCCCGCGCACCTGTTGGATTTGGATGCCGGAGTCGATCCAAGATGAGGGTTGAACCATTGTTTGGGTGATCATTGCCATAGCCTCGTTGCAGTGGTGTAGGTCTATTCTAACCGATCGGATGGTCAATGGGAGGAGGTGCGATCGATCACAATCCACCGCACAGAGGTCAGAAAAATTCAGCAGGTACACCAGCCATATAATCAAAATTACCGTCCCCAACGGACTCCCGCAAGGTTCGGATGATTTTTCCAGAATTGTCACGGGGGCCCTCAATATAGAAGGGTTTGCCCGATCGCCCACATTCGATTTTTTGAAGTTTTTCTAGCCGAGGACCTAGGATAAACTTTGCTTCTTCAAAATCTGGATGGGGCTGAAATCCCAGGCTAGCAGCATAGTCAATAGAGCCAAAAATAATCGCTTGGGCTTGTTCCAAGGAAATTTCCTGCAACTCCTCTCCAAAGCCTGCACTCGTGGCCTGCATTAGCATTTCATATTTTGCTCGATCGCACTTTTTAAGCAATGCATTCTTCACACCCAGACAGAAATAGTCAATTAGAAAGCTGCTGACGAGATAGCGGTTTTTCTCCATCCGAGCGACGGTAATCTGGGCCATTCCCTTGCTATCATCGGAGGACTTTTTCTTACCAAAGATGTTGCGCTTTGGCTCTAATAGTTCTGCGATCGCGCCTTGGTTAATAGAACAGCCGACTAAGGGCGCTAATTCTCCTTTTTCCTGGCGCTCCTGGGCAAGAAGTTCGGTATGACCGCGCAAAAACTCACTGACGATCGCCGGACGCAGGCCCATTTGGCGGGCAATTTCCTTGGGGGAGAGTTTACGATCGCGCCATTGCAGAAGTTCTGTGGTCTGTTCCGGCGTCAGCGATTCCTGGGACATGGCATTGTTGAGAAAGGACTACACCAATTATAAGCAAGCCCGCTCTGCTGATTGCAGCGCTTAATGAAAGGTGAAGATTTAGGGGCGATCGCCCAATCCTTGCAATATACCAACGACTTGCTCTAGATCACTGGCAGCAACGTAGGGAGAGAAAACCCTTGACAGGTTATAAGTCAGCGTCGGCTCTGGTAGAACTTTGACAAACAGCATTTCGTCGCCGTTGGTGATCAGACCATAGCTGGGCTGGGCTGCCTGGGGATTCGTCATCAGATAGACTAAGGCTTGGGGCAGCGCCGTCCAGAGGGAAAGCATCGTCTTCTTGGATGCGACCACAATCACCCATAGGTCATCTCGCACCACTAGCGCATCGATTCTTCCCCGGAGAACTTCTTCTCCATCGCTACAGGTCAATTGAATGGACTCCTCGGCTCGGACACGAAAGGGGGGGATCATAAAACCCAGCAACGGCTAACAAGGGACCAACCGTCGGGAGTTTGACGGTTTCTTCCAGCAGTGGGCCAGAGGAGCGATGGTAGAGATATCGCCGCCGAAGTTGTTCCACTTCAGTTTTTTGCAGGGCAGAGATTGGAGCAAGGGTTTGTTGCCATTCGGGAAAGAAGCTGGGGTCTTCCGATCGTTGCAGCTTAAATTTCTGTTCCGCTTCAACAAGTGTGGTGATGGCTTCCGTAATAGCAAGGGTCTGGACCATAGAACTGTCTCATCCGAAGCTGTACTTGATGATAAAAGTATAGCGTAATCACGATACTCTCCCGAATCCTCCCTGCGATTGATCAAAATCTATCCCAAGCTAGATATCGAGCCAGATATTTTTGTACTACGATCGCAGTCATACCTTTCACGATCGACTTAAACCCATGGTCAAAAAAGCCGACATCGGCAGCAAACGCCTAATCAGCCTCGCCCCCGATGCCTGGGCCAAATGTGCCCTTTGTCCCCATCATGCAAAACGGCGGCACCCCCGAGATGCGGCTACCAACGTAAAGCGGGACAAACATGCCTCAAACCACAATCCTTCCCCCGCTTACTGTCCCGGCTTAAATTGGTAGCCCGAGATGCTGGAACAAGCAGCCTACCAGCTCCGCCAGAACAAAACCCTGGACGAATTCTCCCCCTTGCTCGGATTTTTTGCTAACTTTGTATTAGACAGCGCCCTTGTTCAACAAATATTGAGGTGGGATATGGTCGTCCTTGAAGAATCACCCTGGTACAACGAAATCCTCCGCCGAGGTGAAGCCCGAGGTGAAGCCCGAGGCCGTAAAGAAGAAGCTTGTGATATGGTCCTACGCCTACTGACTCGTCGTGCTGGATCCATCGCTCCCCAATTCGAGATCCAAATCCGATCGCTTCCCCGACCAGAACTTGAACAGCTAGCCGACGCCCTCCTTGATTTCACCAGTCCCACCGACCTCACAACTTGGCTACAGCAGCACACCCAAAGCTAATCCTCATACAGCTCCACCACGGCCTCAATAAACTTCCGCCAAACCTCATCCGGCTCCCAAATTGCCTTGAGATTGCGATCGGCCACCTCATGCACCAAACCCTGCCTCAAACGCTGGTAGAGATAGATCATAGCCGACACCCGCCAATTCCTGGCACAATGGACCCAGAGTTTGCGATCGCTACAGTCATCCAGCAAATCCGCCAGGGTTTCGTAGTCCGCCAAGGTAGGAAAATCCCACTGCACAGGAATGCTGATATATTCCATGCCTAATTTCTCGACTAACGCCTGCTCGTCAGGATTCCAATTGCTAGAACTGGGCGTCGCGAGATTAATCACTAGCCTGTAGCCCGCCGCCTGAATGGCTGAGAACTCCTCGGGCGTGGGCTGATCCTGAGGTGGCGATCGCATTGGTAATCGGGCAAAGTTGTCGATCGACAATAGCGGAGAAGTCATGGATAGGGGAAGAAACAGCTTCTTGCTATTATAGGGGAATACCCTCGGTTCCCATGCCCTACTCCATTCCCGACTCGCCCCTAGACCATCCCGAATACCTCCGCCACCGTGGCTTCATGCTACAAGCCTTGGCCCTTGCGGAGGCGGCAGGTGAGGCGGGCGATGTGCCCGTGGGGGCGATCGTCGTCGATGGAGCCGGAACCATCATCGCCCAGGCCGCCAACCAGCGAGAGCAAACCCAGGACCCCACGGCCCATGCCGAGGTCTTAGCCCTCCGCCAGGCTGGGCTGAAGCGCCGCAACTGGCCCTCTGAACTTGACGTGTACGCTCTACTGTGACCTGGAGCCTGTCCATGTGCTGCGGGGGCGATCGTCCTAGCGCGGCTTGGCA
>JAAUSA010000150.1 GCA_012031975.1 Alkalinema sp. RU_4_3
ATCGGTTGCTGGGGGGGCAGGTGGGGCAGTTGTGGGCACGCTATGGCTTGCCTGGGGAGCGGATGGAGGCGGGGCCGAGCCCCATTGCCGCCCCCCAGGCCAATCGGGTGGCTTGGCAGTTGTCGCAGTTGGCGGAGCAGTTTGGTCGATCGCAGGCGACGCAGCAGGCGGTGACAGAGAATTTGCAGCTGGGAGTGGTGGCCTTCGATCGCCAGGGCCAGGTATGGTTTTGTAATCCGCAGGCGATGGGGGTCCTGGGGGTGAGTAAGGGGGGACAGTTGAGCTGGGCAGACTGGTGGATGGATGGGCGGGTTTGGGATTGGGGGCCTGGGGTCTGGGAGGTACAACGGTGGGATGCTTGGTATCGATTTTCGACGGAGGTGTTGCCGAGGGTGAATTTGGCGAATTTTGAACCCGTGGCGGATAGTTATTTGTTGACGATCGAGGATATTACGGCGCGCAAGCAGATCGAGGCGAATTTGGAGAAGCAGATTGGGGAATTGCAGTGGCTCGATCGGGCCAAGGATGAGTTCCTTGGGGGAATTTCCCATGATTTGCGATCGCCTTTGACGAATATTAAGGTGGCGATTCAGTTGCTGAAGCGAGATGGCATTCCATCGCAGGAGCGTTATCTTAAAATTCTGGAGACGGAGTGCCAGCGGGAGGAGGATTTAATTCAGGATCTATTGGATGTCCAAAATCTAGTGGGTGCGAGTAAGCCTTTAATGATGGGTGAGCTGGATTTGACGGCTTGGATTAAGGAGTTTGTGGCACCCTTTCAGGCCCGTGCCCATCGGCGTCAGCAGCAGATTTTCCTGGATTTACCCCAGGGGTCTGTGGTGTTTTTGACTGAAAGGAGAATGCTATCGCGAATTGTGGGTGAGTTGTTGACGAATGCCTGTAAGTATACGCCCCAGGATGGTGTGATTAAGGTTGGAATTCAGCAGAGGGATGGGGAGACGACGATCGCGGTGAGCAATCACGGCACAGAGATTTCGCCGGAGAATCTCGATCGAATTTTTGAGAAGTTCTATCGAATTCCGATGTCCGATCCTTGGCAGCAGGGGGGGGACGGGATTGGGGTTGGCGCTGGTTGAACGATTGGTGGAGCGATTGGGGGGGGAGGGTTGGGGTGACGAGTGGGGAGATGGTGACGACGTTTACGGTGACGATTGAGGCCCCCTAGCCCCCTTTTTTGAATGCCTGTAAGGCTATAGTTTGGGGGGGCCGGAAGCGTTTGAGGCGCTAATTTCTAGGAGGGGTGCGTATCCCTTGCCCACCCTACCTGTCCAGGGTTTTAATTTTCAAATAAGCGCGATCATTCATCACGCTACAGCCCATAAAGAGTAACCTTTTAGTAGGCAATAGCGATCGCACGCGGTAATTTCCTGATTTGCCGACGAGTCGAAAACCGTAACTGCGGGCCTATTGAACCCAACGCCTAGAAACTTCTAGTAAATGAGATTCTATTCACCCATCAGAATATGACGCTTCAGCACCTCTAAATCCAAACTTCTCAGCCCGTCGAGTTCACTCTGCTGAATTTGCCCATAGCCTTCAGGATCAAGATAATACAGCGTTAAGGCCCCATCCTACCTAAAAATCCCATCCTTTGAATTGTAAAGATTCGATCGATCCCCCATCAAAAAACGTAACTCGATACGAACTTTTCCTTAAGAGTCGAGCCAGAGGCCGCCTTCCTCCAGGAGAATCCAGAGGTAGAGCTACAACCGCCACCCTCCGTCTATGAACCGCCTCTCTCCGCAACCTCAAGGTCTGTACAACCCCCAATACGAGCATGACGCCTGCGGCGTCGGCCTGATAGTCCATCAAAAAGGTCAGAAATCCCACGCGATCGTCGAGCAAGCCCTGCAAATCCTACTCAACCTGGACCACCGGGGCGCCTGCGGCTGCGAACCCAACAGCGGCGACGGCGCCGGAATCTTGATTCAGATTCCCGATCGCTACCTGCGCAAAGCTGTTTCCTTCTCCCTGCCCCCCGAGGGCCAATATGCCGTCGGCATGTTCTACGTCTCCCCCGAGGCCCAGGTCCGCCAAGATCACCAGACCCAGTTCAATCAACTCGCCCAGGAAGAAGGCCTGACCATACTGGGCTGGCGGCAGGTCCCCATCGACGACAGCCCCCTGGGCGACACCGCCAAAAGCAGTCGTCCCCACGTCTACCAAGTCTTCATCCTGCGGCCCCCAAGCTGCGCCACCGACCTCGCCTTCGAGCGCAAACTCTATATCCTACGCAAACGGGCCGAAAACGCGATCCACGACAGCCATTGGTACGCCGTCAGCCTCTCCTGCCGGACGATCGTCTACAAGGCATGCTCACCCCCCACCAGGTGGGCGAATTCTACCCAGAACTGAGCGATCCCGATGTGGAAAGCGCCCTCGGCCTGGTGCATTCCCGCTTCAGCACCAACACCTTCCCCAGCTGGGAACGCGCCCACCCCTACCGCTACATCGCCCACAACGGCGAAATCAACACCCTACGCGGCAACAGCAACTGGATGCTAGCCCGCCAGTCCTTGCTCGCCTCCGAACTCTTCGGCAAGGATATTGAAAAACTCAAGCCGGTCATCGACCCCGAAGGCAGCGACTCCGCCATCTTTGACAATGTGCTGGAGCTGCTGACGCTGTCGGGCCGATCGCTCCCCCATGCGATCATGATGATGATTCCCGAGCCCTGGACCAGCCACGAGTCCATGACGCCGAAACTCAAGGAATTCTATAAGTACCATGCCTGCCTGATGGAGCCCTGGGATGGTCCCGCCAGCATCGCCTTTACGGATGGGACGATCGTGGGGGCGATCCTCGATCGCAACGGCCTGCGTCCCTCGCGCTACTACGTCACAAAAGATGATCTGGTAATCATGGCCTCGGAAGCCGGGGTATTGCCGATTGAGCCCGATCGCATCGTCCACAAGGGTCGCCTCCAGCCCGGTCGGATGTTCCTAATCGACATGGAGCAGGGCCGGATCGTCGCCGATGACGAGATCAAAACCCAGATGGCCAATGCCAATCCCTACGGGAGCTGGATCGATCAAAACCTAGTGAGTTTGGCGGATTTGCCGATCGCCCCTGTGGCGGCCCCCCCAGCCTTGCCCCTGAGCCAGCGTCAGCGAGCCTTTGGCTACAGCTTTGAAGATCTGCGGATGCTCATGCTGCCCATGGCCCGCGATGGCGTGGAGGCAACGGGAGCCATGGGGAACGACTCGCCCTTGGCAGTTTTATCCAATCGCCCCAAACTCCTCTACGACTATTTCCAGCAGCTCTTCGCCCAGGTGACCAATCCGCCGATCGACTCGATCCGCGAAGAAATCATCACTTCGGCCTTGACGACGATCGGCTCCGAAGGCAATCTCCTGAGCCCGACCCCGGAAAGCTGCCACTTAATTGAGCTGAAAACGCCCATTATCAGTAATGCGGAACTGGCCCAGCTTAAGGCCGATAGCGATCCGAGATTCCAATCTGCGACACTGCCGATTTTGTTCGATCCAGCAGGCGGCGAGGCAGCGTTGGTTAGCGCGCTCGAAAGCCTGTACGAAAAAGCCGATCGCGCCATCTCTGAAGGCAAGAGTTTGCTGATCTTGAGCGATCGCGCCATGGATGCCAACAACGCCGCCATTCCTTCGCTCCTGGCGGTTTCCGGCCTGCATCACCACCTGATTCGCCAGGGCACCCGCACCCGCGTCGGCCTTGTGCTTGAATCCGGCGAAGCCCGTGAGGTCCATCACTTTGCGACACTGATTGGCTACGGCGCTGGGGCGATCAATCCCTACCTCGCCTTTGAAACCCTGAATGATTTGATTGCCCAAGGGTTGCTGCTCAACGTCGATCCCGCTACGGCTGAGAAAAACTACATCAAGGCCGCAACAAAAGGTGTGGTTAAGGTTGCTTCAAAAATCGGTATCTCTACGATTCAGAGCTATCGCGGGGCACAGATTTTTGAGGCGATCGGCCTGAATTCCAAGGTCGTCGATCGCTATTTCACCTGGACCGCTTCGCGGATAGAAGGGGCGGATATGGGGGTGATTGCTAAGGAGGCAATCGATCGCCACCACCACGGCTTCATGCAGGTGGACCAGGCCCTCGAAACTGGCGGCAACTACCAATGGCGCAGCGACGGCGAGGCCCATTTGTTTAGCCCCTTGACGATCCACAGCTTGCAACAGGCGGTGAAAAACGACGACTACGAAGCGTTTAAGAAATACGCGGCTTTAGTCAACGAACAAAACGAAACGCGCTTTACATTGCGGGGTTTACTCAAGTTCAAACCACGCACGGCGGTGCCCATTGATGAGGTGGAATCGATCGATTCAATCATGAAACGGTTTAAGACCGGGGCGATGAGCTATGGTTCGATTTCTAAGGAAGCCCATGAGGCTTTGGCTATAGCCATGAATCGCATCGGTGGGAAATCCAATACGGGCGAAGGCGGGGAAGATCCCGATCGCTACACCTGGACCAACGAGCGGGGCGATTCTAAAAACAGTGCGATCAAACAGGTCGCCTCGGGCCGCTTTGGGGTCACCAGCCTGTACCTCTCCCAGGCCAAGGAAATCCAAATCAAAATGGCCCAGGGTGCCAAACCCGGTGAAGGCGGCCAGCTCCCCGGTAAAAAGGTCTATCCCTGGATCGCTAAGGTGCGCCACTCGACTCCCGGCGTGGGTTTGATTTCCCCGCCGCCCCACCATGACATCTACTCTATTGAGGATTTGGCTGAACTAATCCACGATTTAAAGAACGCCAACCGCAGTGCTCGCATTAGCGTCAAATTGGTGTCTGAAGTGGGCGTAGGCACGATCGCCGCAGGCGTCGCAAAAGCCCATGCCGACGTGGTGCTGATCTCCGGCTACGACGGCGGCACAGGCGCCTCTCCCCAAACCTCGATTAAGCACGCGGGTCTGCCTTGGGAATTGGGTCTAGCTGAGACGCATCAAACCTTGGTATTGAATAACCTGCGATCGCGGATCACCGTCGAAACCGATGGTCAAATGAAGACCGGACGCGACGTGGTGATTGCGGCTTTGCTGGGCGCAGAGGAATTTGGTTTCGCCACCGCACCCTTGGTGACGCTCGGTTGCATCATGATGCGGGTTTGTCATCTCAATACCTGCCCCGTGGGTGTGGCGACCCAAGATCCAGCACTGCGCCAGAAGTTCACGGGTGATCCAGCCCATACGGTGAATTTCATGAAGTTCATTGCCCAGGAGGCAAGGGAATTAATGGCGGAATTGGGTTTTCGATCGATCCCTGAAATGGTCGGTCATACCGAGGTTTTGGAAGCGGATCAGGCGATCGATCACTGGAAGGCCAAGGGGTTGGATCTCACCCCCATTCTCCACCAGCCCGACATGCCAGACAGCGTGGGCCGCTACTGTCAAATGGCCCAGAACCATGGGTTGGAGCGCTCCCTCGACATGCGTATCCTGCTGGATCTCTGCGAACCCGCCCTAGAGAACGGTGAAAAAGTCCATGCCAACCTGGGGATTACCAACGTCGATCGCGTCGTCGGCACCATCCTCGGCAATGAATTAACCAAACGCCATCCCGAGGGTCTGCCCGAGGACACCATCCACCTGCATTTCAAAGGCAGCGCGGGTCAGAGCTTCGGCGCCTTTGTGCCACCGGGGATTAGTCTGGAACTCGAAGGAGATGCCAATGACTATCTGGGCAAGGGTTTGAGCGGGGGCAAAATTGCACTGTACCCCGATCGCCGATCGACCTTTGTCGCCGAGGACAACATCATTGCTGGCAACGTGGCCTTCTACGGCGCAACTAGCGGTGAAGCCTACATTCGCGGCATCGTGGGCGAGCGATTCTGTGTAAGGAACTCTGGCGTTCACGCAGTCGTTGAAGGCGTGGGCGATCACGGCTGCGAATATATGACGGGCGGCAAGGTGGTCATCCTGGGTGACACCGGACGCAACTTTGCGGCGGGCATGAGCGGTGGGGTGGCCTATGTGCTCGATCGCGATCAGACCTTCGCCACGAAATGCAACCAGCAAATGGTGGGCCTCGAAACCGTCACCGACCCCGAGGAAATCGCCGACCTGCGCCAGATGATCGATCGTCACCAGCAAACCACGGGCAGCGCCCGCGCCGCCGAGGTTTTGGCCAACTGGGAGGCGATGCTACCGCGCTTTGTCAAGGTGATGCCCACGGATTACAAACGGGTATTACAGGCATTGCAGGAGGCGCTGCGATCGGGCCTGAGCGGCGATGAAGCCCTGACGGCTGCTTTTGAAGCCAATGTCAAAGATGTCGCACGAATTGGTGGGAGTTAGATATCTCCAAAACCCCTCTGTTCATTAATCCATTACAAAACTCCAAAACAACACCATGGGCAAACCGACAGGCTTTCTTGAATTCACCCGCGAAATTCCCGTTGATCTTGATCCGCGCGATCGCATCCGCAACTGGCAGGAATTCCACCTGCCCATGCCCGAGGACAAGCTCAAAACCCAGGGTTCGCGCTGCATGGACTGCGGCATTCCCTTTTGCCACAGCGGTACGCTAATTTCTGGCATGGCCAGTGGCTGTCCGATTCACAACTTGATTCCGGAGTTTAACGATTTGGTTTATAGGGGATTGTGGCGGGAGGCCCTCGATCGCCTCCACAAGACCAACAATTTCCCGGAATTCACGGGCCGCGTCTGTCCGGCTCCCTGCGAGGGCTCCTGCGTGCTGGGGATGAATAATCCGCCGGTGACGATCAAGACCATTGAGCAGTCGATCGTCGATCGCGGTTGGGAAGAGGGCTGGATTGTGCCACGTATTCCGTCGAGCCGGACTGGGAAGAAGGTGGCGGTGATTGGGTCTGGTCCAGCGGGTCTAGCCGCTGCGGATCAATTAAACCAAGCGGGTCATATGGTGACGGTGTTTGAGCGGGCCGATCGCCCTGGTGGACTGCTGATGTATGGCATTCCCAATATGAAACTGGAAAAGCAAAAAGTCGTGCAGCGGCGTTTGAACCTGTTGATGCAGGAGGGGATTAGCTTCCGATGCAACACAGAAGTGGGGCGCGACATTACGGCCCAGCAATTGCGATCGGAGTTTGATGCGGTTGTGATCTGCACTGGTGCGACGAAACCTCGGGATTTGTCTGTGCCGGGGCGCGATCTTGAAGGTGTGCATTTCGCCATGGAGTATCTCACCAGCAACACTAAAGCGGTGCTGAATGAATCGCATCCAGAAATTCATGCTGGTGGCCAGGATGTGGTAATCGTCGGAGGTGGCGACACTGGAACCGATTGCGTCGGCACCTCCATCCGCCATGGCTGCCGCAGCGTCGTCCAGCTGGAAATCATGGGCAAGCCACCTACGGAGCGCGCTCCCAATAATCCCTGGCCGGAATGGCCCAAGGTCTACAAGATGGACTATGGCCAGGAGGAAGCCGCAGCGATGTTTGGGGATGACCCGAGGACCTATACGACCACGGTCACCCACTTTGAGGGCGAAGATGGCAAACTGGCGGCGGTCCATACGGTCCAGGTTAAGTGGGGCAAGAATGACCAGGGTCAATTTGGCCCCCATCCTGTGGCAGGTACTGAGGCAAGGCTACCTGCCCAGCGAGTACTCTTAGCTATGGGGTTCCTGGGTCCGGAGCAGATGCTGCTGGATGAGCTGGAACTCGATCGCGACAATCGCAGCAATATCAGTGCCAGTCCGAAGGACTACAGCACGAGCTTACCGGGGGTGTTTGCCGCTGGAGATTGTCGTCGGGGTCAGAGTTTGGTGGTCTGGGCGATCAATGAGGGGCGCGGGGCGGCTAGGGCCTGTGATTGTTTCTTGATGGGGCGATCGGACCTACCTGCCTAAACTGTTTTGTAATGGAGAGGTGATTCCCATGTCGATTTCTGCAAAGGCTGTTTACCATGATCTTCGCAAGTTAGAAGATGCGGATGTGGTGGCGAGTGCTGATTATCGTGAGATGGCCAATGAGGTCTTGGCGGACCCGTCGATCGCGCTGCCGATGCGTCAGGCGGTGGCAAATCGGTTGAGTGTGGCCGATCGGCTGATGGAGGTTCGGACGATCAAGGAGGATGATAGTTATTAGTTTAACGGCCCGATCGGTCTGCAAGTCATTTGCGGGCCGATCGGGCTATCATGGCTGTAGTAGAAACGATCGATGAGGTAGCCATGCTGAAAACGGTTGAAGGCTTTTATCGCGACGGGAAAATTGAGTTGGCGGATTTTTCAGGGGAAGCGATCGATGCTTCTCAGGTTTTGGTCACTTTTCTCGATCCGAAAAAGATTAATTCTGGACAGTTACTGAAGTACTTAGAAAACCTTGAGACGATTCAAGAAATTCAGCAGGGTCTTGCTGATGTAGAGGCGGGGGAGACAAGACCGTTGAGCGAGTTTGAAGCAGATATGCAACGGAAATATGGCATACCAGGTTAGGACCACCAAAACCGCCGAGGCTCAGATTGAGTTGGCTTATCGGTGGTTTCGAACGAGGGATCCCGACTATGCTGACCAGTGGTTTCGAGGGTTGATGGATGCGATCGCAACTCTTCAGGAGAAGCCTCTCCGGTGTTCTTTAGCCCGTGAAAGCTCGATCTTGCTAGAGGAGCTTCGCCAGTTTTTGTATGGTCAAGGCCGGAACCGCTATCGAGTGTTGTTTTCTATTCGGGGTGATGTTGTACATGTTCTCCATGTGCGGCATGTGGCTCAAAAAGACTTAACAGAAGAAGATTGGGTGTCAGAATAAATCTCAGAAAATTAGAGATTCGGTCTATGCCTTCTCCGTTTCCTGGTATGAATCCCTACCTTGAAGCCCAATATTGGGCCGGGGTTCATCATTGGTTGATTACGGAACTGGCCAGATATCGTTCCGCTTCACCCGCCGCTAGTGAACTCTCGAACTCAACGAAGAAACTTGATACGGTCGGTGTGCAAGCGGATTGTGTACGCCCAGCATGGGCGTGAGCTAATGGGGTGCAAGTCCCCTGGGGGAGAACCCGCATCCAAATGCTCGTAAGTTTTGGAGCCGAGTGATGCCAACCCCTAGTCTAAGGCAAGAGCGCTTCCGCGAGGAAGTGTTTGGAGGAAGCCAGCGACAAAACTGCGTGCCGACGGACAGAAACGTCATAGAAGGCTGGAATCTCCGGGGCGAGTTAGCACAACATAACAAAGGCCACGGGTTCAGGAGACACGGTAAATGACGCGGTCATGCAGGGAAAGTTCACGTTCTTATCTGGGGAGATCTGCCCTCTTGGCAGTCTTTGCGTCTAAGGGAGTCTGATTGAGGTCTATCTGGAAACGGGTAGGTAGCCACAGAACCCTAAGGCTTCAAAGGCGGCCCAGCAGTCGGTAACGGCTGTTGCAAGGGGCAGAAGTCAGCCGAGGCCATAGTAGTCAAATGCTGGTCTGTAATGGGCCAGACAGGGCGAAGGGCCGTTCGCGTCAGCGTTGCGTAGCAATACCCAATTGAATTTTAAGGAGGAGCGATGGAAAACTCAGACGTTTTGATGAACCCGTCCGGGGGAGAAATGGATGTGCGTGGAGCCATAGAGCCAGCCATAGAGACAAACCTGATGGAGCGAGTTCTCAGCCCAGAGAACCTGCACCGAGCCTGGCGACAGGTGCGGTCAAACCGAGGTGCACCCGGCATTGACGGGATGCGCATTGAAGACTTCCCGGCCTACGCCCGGCTTCACTGGGAGGAGATTCGCCAATCTTTGCGAGAGGGTAAGTATCAACCGACTCCTGTGCGACGGGTAGTGATACCTAAGCCAGGGGGAAAGGGAGAACGTTTGCTCGGTGTGCCTTCGGTCTTGGACCGGGTGATCCAGCAGGCCATCTCGCAAGTGCTGAGGCCCATCTTTGAGCCGGAATTTTCCGAGTTTAGTTTTGGTTGTCGTCCAAAGCGCAGTGCCCATGGTGCGATCTTACAGGTGAAAGAGTACGTCAAGCAGGGATACCGGGGAGTGGTGGATTTGGACTTGGAAAAGTTCTTTGACACCGTGAATCAGGATGTCCTTATGGCAAGGGTCTCCCGTAAAGTTCGGGATAAGACGCTGCTGAGCTTGATCGGTCGATACCTACGTGCTGGGGTGTATCTGCGTGGATGGATGGGCTACTTTGGCATTTCTAAATTGTATGGCCCTATTCCAGAATTAGACAGTTGGTTGAGGCGACGTATCCGGATGTGTTATTGGAAACAATGGCGCAAACCGAGAACGCGCATCGGCAACCTGCTGAGGCTGGGAACGCCGAGACAACACGCCTTCTCGACTGGCTTGAGCCGGAAGGGATATTGGCGTTTGTCGCGGACAATGGCGACGCATACGGGAATGACAAATGAGTGGCTAGCACAACAGGGATTGCTATCGATTCGCGATCTCTGGATGAAGGTTCAGGGATACGATAAGAAGCCTGTCAAGTTGTCTAGCAGTTAGGTTGGGAACCGCCCGGTGCGGACCCGCACGCCGGGTGGTGTGGGAGGGGGAGATCGTGAGGTTTTCCCCTATCCCGATTATGCCGCGATCGTGCATGAAATTCTTGGCAAAACTGCCGATAATTGGGTTGTGTCTTAAACTTCCTCAGATATTGCAATGTTCCAGGGGGCAGCTTATCCCTGTAATGGGTTTCTGGGGCTTCTCCAAAATAGGCAATACGAATATCAGTCGCGTTAAGGTTTGGTCGGCGTATTTTCTCCACATAGTTCCAATCGGGAAACCATTGGGAGAAAAATTTTCTTCCATCATCATGATGACCTGCAATAGCGATTCTATCTGACAAACAAGCAATTGTGTAAACCTCTCTGTGGATTATTGATGCCCATTGCTCATTAGTCTCATAATCATAAATTGGTAGCATCTGGATTCGGGCCTGTTCCGTTGGACTTATACACATCCGAATCATTTTCTCTCGTTCCTCAGAACTCCAAGGATTTTTAATACTTGGCACGCTGAGATGACTACCTAGGAGGATAATAACCTGTTCCCCTTGAGCCAAAGCTGCTTGAACCAAATCGAAATGTCCCCAATGAAAAGGTTGAAAGCGCCCCATACAAAGGCAGATATTGTAGAGTTCCATTACAAATTCTCAATTACTAAATGAATTAAGTCATAAATTTCTGCTTCCCCAGAGAAGCGATTGTATAGTCCTTCAATTGGAAAAATTCTGGTTGTGGAACTTTGCTGAAAATAATGGGTGTCTGTTCAACCTTTTGATGCTGCCAAAATAGCATAGAGACTAAACAATCGTTTGGAACAAAAATACGATGAAATTCACTATGGTTCAAAAAATAAGATAATCCTGCTTCTACTCGTTGAAGTTGAACGAGTTCTAAATAGGTCTGGTCAATAAACTTAAGCTTCATTTCTTGTGCTTGATTTCTCAATGCGCTTTCATAGATATATTGATACCAAGTTCCTTCTGCCGTTTCATTTTTTGATACTTCATAAATAGCATTTTCCATATAGCCGGTCAAAACTTGTGTTTGAAAGTCAAAACTATGATTATGTACCAAAATATTGTCATTACTTGGATTTAATTCCGTCTCACCCGGACAGCAAATATACAATCTTATCGTTAGGCTTTCAGAACAAGAAAGGATAATGCTGCTAAAGCCTTTAACGTGATAGTCCTTGTAAGATTTATCAAGCATTTGTTGGAGATTTTGGTCTAAACAAAGCTCTAATAAATTTCTTGTAAATGCTTTGTCCATTGACATGCCTCGTCATGATACTCAAAGGGATAACTTTAAATTAATTTTGAGAACACCAACAGATGAGTTTTCGATTGTGCTTTCACCAAAGGCTGAGCGGCATAACGGCTCCGCTCAGCGGCTGTGAGCCACGCTGTGCATATTATAGATCAACTTCGCCAGCCCGCTGCTGCGGAATTGTTAGACTGGTGCTAAGATTTTCCGTGGATTTTGACCTAATGCCTCTTGCCAATCAATCCAGCCATTGGAGTGTATTACCCACGTATGAGCTTTTCATTACTGATTCTATAGCTGCTTGCACTGATGGATAAACTCCTCCGGATGTCACAAACTCTCCTCGCTTTACAGTTGATCCGTACCAGGGACAATATAGCTCCTCAAATCTATCTATCGCGATGTGCATATGTTCGCCTTGCCCTTCTGGAAAGTAGTATACAAATTCATCATCTTGTATCCAGTTAACCTTAGCGATACAAACATCACACACCACTTTTTCATCACAGAGAAAAGTCCCAACTTTTACTATTGCTGTCTCATCTGGTGGCTTTTTAGGCAATAATACTTCAGGAATTAAGTTGTCGCCATCATAGTAAATGGCAACTGTAGAAGCTGGACAACCTTCAACATGAATCCCATTCCATTCTGTGTATTCTATTTTAATTGATGTAGTGCTAGCATTTTCAAATTTCAACTCATATGTCGCACGAGAAGGAATCAAAAGATTCCACCTTTCACTTGCAACGACATGCAATATCCGTTCTTCATCACATGGGTTAGTTACTAAAACTGAAACCGTAAAAGATTCTAAGCTCTTCATGGCAAACACATAAACCCGAATTTTATTTTTCTGTATGAAGAATACAATTCAAAAGCTAGATTAACAGAGTTCAATCTAATCTTCTACATGGAAGTCGGGTAAAGGAGAAGGTTTTAGATATAGCCTGCTCCCTCCCCTCAGAACCGTACGTACAACTTTCACTGTATACGGCTCAAGCAATCTCTAAGCCCCTTGGTGCAATTGTAGATGACAAACCATA
>JAAUSA010000151.1 GCA_012031975.1 Alkalinema sp. RU_4_3
CATCCTGGGCAACAGTTCCCGCCAGGAATATGAACGCATCACGAACTGAGTCAACGGCTGGGGGATGCGATCGCCCAAAGCACCACCACCTGGGTCACCGCCCTCACCGCCCCCAGCAGAACCACACTACGCCAAATTCAATCAGGGTCCGACGATCCACTCAGCCCGTTACCGTTGTTCGATTGGCATGAGATGGCAGACGGCAATGAACACCCCGTCATCGCCATCATCTCCCCCATGGGAGGCGGTAAATCTCGGCTTGCCAGCTAGCCCGTCACATCATCTTCCCCGCAGCCACTGTCGATATCGCGGCGATCGACATCTACGGACGGAAAAAGGACTGGTCAACGGTCGTTTCAACACCCGACGAAATCCTAGAGTTGATGCGGGAAGACCTGCTGATACTCCAGTCCAGGGAGGCCAGTTACCGTGATGGCGTTGATGAATTTGAACCCATGTTCCGCATCTTTGAAGAAGCGCCGGACACCCTCACCACCCTCAACCAAACCAAGGACGCGACCAAAACGATCGTCAATCCCTGGACCCTCAAATACACCACCACCACACGGAAGGTCAAAGCCCGGATGTGCCTGGTATCGGTGAAACTATCTGGGGCAGAAATAGGCGTCGGTGCTAAATCTCGCAATGATGCCACCATCATTTTCCCTGGGCTGAAAGGCATCGCGAAAGCCATGGCCGACACCCAGATGTTGAAACTAGGCACCAAAGCAAACCAGCCCTTGCGCGATCGCTGTTGACCTCCCTAGACGGACTACGCCACCCAGCGCTAATTCACCATCAGGGCCAATGGTATCCGGCCTCAATTCCAGAACTAGACGCCCACGGCAACGCCGCCGGGTTGACCTACCATCCTGAATTGGCAGAATACCTAGAATCCCTTACGGCATACCTTACGGAAAAGGGAGAAATCCCCATCCGTAACCTGAAAAACGCCTGGGGCCGAAATGCCGGGGCCAATGCCCAGACCGTTGACCAGCTCCTAGCCGTGCTAGAAAACTATGGGCGCATATCCCAGGAAAACGGCATCATAAAATGGCTAGGAAAAGTTCCGTAAAACCTACCCAGTCGATGCCGTAGAGATTCGGCACCAACCGTAAAAACATCAAAATGCCGTGGCATCAACACCCCCACCACGGCACCCAAAGCATCTACCAATTGAAAACCTGATCATGGCGATCGACCTCTGCGATCGCCTTTTTCTCGCGCCTATGTCCCGCCGCCGCCCCCGCCAAATCACCCCAAAAGAACTGCTCAGAATTTGGCTCGCCTACACCGAATTCAGGAAGCCATCGATCGCCTACTCCACCCTCCACCTCGACTACCACAAAGTAGAACGCATCATCAGCACCAAACTCCCCACCCACCTCACCACTTCCCCCGAAATTCGCGACTGGATATCCTCCACCTACTCCCCCGAATCAGCCCGCCGCATCATCCAACAATTCAACGCTGCCTGCTCCTGGGCCTTTGACTCAGACCTCTATCCATCATCCCCCTTCTCCGGCATGGGCCGCCACTTCCGCAAGACCACCACCGACGACTCTTACCGCGCCTTCACCGCCACAGAGCGCGACATCATCATCGCCACATTCCAACAGCTCCACCCCTTCTACCTCTCCTGGGTCCAGTTCTGCTTCTGGACAGGATGTCGCCCCGAAGAAGCCGCCGCCCTTCGCTGGGAACATATCCACCCAGGCCTCACTACCATCACCTTCAAAATCGCCACCCCCGTCGGCTCCAAACGCGAGCAACCCACCAAAAACCGCAAAGTCCGGGACTTTCCCACAAACGATCGCCTCAAATTCCTACTCAAAGGACTAGAACCCTACCCCCGAGACATCACCGCCCAAGTCTTCAGCGGCAAATCTGGGGGCAAATTTGAATATCACAACTTCCAGACCCGCTACTGGAAACCCTTGATAGAAGAGTTGGTGGGCGATCGCCTAGTCTTCACCTACCTCTCCCAGTACCATATGCGTCACACCTGGATCACCCTTGCCCTTGAAGCCGGAATCCAAGTTCCCGACGTCGCCTATCTCAGTGGAAACACCCCACAAATCATCTATAAATATTACGCAAGCCGTACCCAAATAAAATCCTTGCCTGACTTCTGAAAAACCATCAAAAAAGTGCCCCTCTATCAAAAGAGGTAGCACTTTTTTGGAAACCTAAAACGCTGAAACGTATGCCAGGAGGGAGACTTGAACTCCCGACACGTGGATTTTCAATCCACTGCTCTACCGACTGAGCTATCCCGGCGAAATTTGCGCTTTGAAACGCGCTTACCTAAATTAGCAGACCTCCTTAAGATTTGCAACCCCTAGGCAGAAATTTCCTAAGCAACCCCCGATCGCAAACCCCTAGATACAATAGAAACCAGTAAACCCTAGAGAAGTTCCAGACTCCATGACAGCCCGATCGCCCCTCCAAAACCCCCGTCTCTTCATGGTCGCCATCGCGGCGCTAGGTGTCCTCGACACGGCCTACATCACCTACGAAAAGCTCAGTGCGGCCCAGTCGAGTCTCTGTACAGCGGGTTGTTCGACAGTACTTAGTAGTAGCTATGCCACTGTCTTTGGCTTGCCGCTGGGTTTGTTTGGGCTGGGGGCCTATGGGGTGGTTTTGTTGCTGGCTGGGGTGCCGCTGCTGAAGCAGGAGGATCCTGAGGTGCAGGAGCAGCGGAGTCAGCAGACGGGATTCGCGCTGTTTCTAGTCACGGCGGCGATGGCGTTGTTTAGTGGGTATTTGATGTATGTGCTGGCGACGGATATTCAGGCGGTCTGTTACTTCTGTATTGCTTCGGCGATCTTTTCGGTGAGCTTGCTGGTGCTGAGTCTGGTCAGTCAGCGGGAGAAGCTGACGGAGTTGATTTTCCCTGGGGCGATCACGGCGATGGTGACGTTGGTGGGGGCGATCGCCCTCTTCACCCCCAGTGCGCAAGGTATGGTTCCTGGGGCGACGGCAATTGGCGATACTTCAGGGAATACGTTCTTCTATGTCAATACGCCATCAAGCGATGCTGAGACGCAGTTGGCGGAGCATTTGAAGGCGATCGATGCCAAGATGTATGGGGCCTACTGGTGTCCCCATTGCTGTGAGCAGAAGCGGTTGTTTGGGGCGACGGCGATGAAGCAGTTGAAGTATGTGGAATGTGGGGAGGGCGGACAGAATGCCCAGGTGGATACTTGCCGGGATCTCGCTCCGGTGATCGAGAAGGCGACGGGGGAGAAGTTTGGGTTTCCGACTTGGGAGATCAATGGGCAGTTCTATAGTGGTCGTCAGCCGTTGACGGAGCTGGCCCGGTTGTCGGATTACAAGGGGCCGCAGAATTTTCAGAATACCTTTGGGATTTGTCCGAGTCCTTAGGGCCTCACTACGCTCCCGGCCCGCCCGCGAATGGAATTGCGGGCTAACAGCTAGAAGTCCCTTCAGGACTGAATTTGAAGGCTGCCTTGCAAGGTACATTCTCCCGAGAAAGCACGATCAACCACAGTCCTGAAGGGACTTCAGACCGTAGCCCGCACTTCAGTCGCTTCAGTCGCGGGCCAACTGGCAGCGCAGAATTTGCTTGCGCACAAACGCATCCTACGCGGTTTTGAAAGCTTCTAGGATCTGCTGGTGGAGCTGCATTTGCCCCTGGTTGAAGGCAAGGGTGGCAGCCAGTTGGAGGGTGTCGCGGCCCTTGATGCGATCGCCCTTGCCCAAAAACGCCCGACCAAGATTAGCCTGGGCCAAAGGCTGGCTCGGTTCTAGGCGGATGGCGGCTTCAAAGTCGGCGATCGCACTATCAAATGCCTCCTCGCCCATGTGGCAGTTGCCCCGGTTGATCAGGGCCGGGATGTAGTTGGGGGAGAGGTCCAAGACCTTGGTGAAGTCGGCGATCGCCCTCCCATTGTCCCCATCACTCTGGTAGATCAAACCCCGGTTGTAGTAGATGTCGGGCTGATTGGGTTTGAGCTTGGCGGCTTGGTTGAGATCGGTGAGGGCGCTGTTGTGGGCGCGTTCCCGTCCGTAGAGGATGGCCCGGTTAATCAGGGCGTTGACCATGGTGGGGTCGGAGTCGAGGGCCAAACTGTAGTCGTCTAGGGCGGCTTTCCATTGGCCGAGTTCGGTTTGGGTGACGCCTCGGTAGAAGGCGAGGGTGGCGGACTTGGGGGATTTTTCTAGGCCCGCTGTGTAGTCGGCGATCGCCCCCTGGAGGTCCCCGACGTTGCGGTAGAGGTTGCCCCGGTGGAGGCGGGCGGTGGAGAGAGTAGGGTCGAGGTCGATCGCCTTGCTGTAGTCCGCGAAGGCTCGGGCAGTGTCGCGCATCTCCTCCATCATCTGGCCCCGCTCGACATAACTCCCAGCAAACTGGGGCATGCGGACCATGGCGACTTCTAGGTCGGCGATCGCTGCCTGCCGCTCTCCTAGGGCACGGTGGGCCTGGGCGCGGTGGTAGTAGGCGATGCCGTAGGTCGGATCGATCAAGAGAGCCTGGTTGAAGTCGCCGACAGCGCGGAAGGGATCGCCGAGTTTGTCATAGGCGCGGCCTCGGTTGACGTGGGCCATGGCGGCGTTGGGGTCCCGTTGGACGGCTTCGTTGAAGTCGGAGAGGGCTTCTTCAAAGAGTCCGAGTTCAAAGCAGGTAAGGCCGCGATCGCTCCAGGCGTCGGCGTTGCTGCTGTCGCGCTCTAAGGCCAGGTTTTGCTGGGCGATGGCGGATTGGAACTGGCCGGCTTTGTAGTAGGCGACGCCGATACCTCGGTGGGCCATGGAGAGGGTGGGGTCAAGTTCTATGGATCGCTGGAAATCAGCAATGGCGCTGTCATAGTTGCCATTGTCGCAGTGGGTGGCTCCTCGGCAGAAGTAGGCTTGGGCGGCTTTGGGAGCCAAGGCGATCGCACTCGTCATGAGGGTAACGGCCTGGGCATACTTTCCCTGGTCAGAAGCATCTAAACCTTGCCGTAGTAGTTCGATCGCCTGGTCGTCCATGGTTGTCCTATGAAAAATTGCCACGTAAGGGATTGTAGCCAAAGATCTCAGTTCCTTGACGGTTTTCCGAACAGGGGTGGTTTTAGCAGTCGGGGCGGGGGAGTGCTAAAGTGACTGAGGCCCATGAATGTTTGGGTCCGCAGCGTAAAACATCGATTAGACCCGTAGCGAGAGTAAGCAAGCATGGCAAAGATTGTCGTCTTTAACGAAGAAGCCCGTCAGGCCCTAGAGCGTGGTGTCAACGCTTTGGCTGATGCGGTGAAGGTGACCCTCGGTCCTAAGGGTCGCAACGTGTTGTTGGAGAAGAAGTATGGTGCGCCTCAGATCGTCAATGACGGGGTGAGCATTGCGAAGGAAATTGAGCTGTCTGATCCGCTGGAGAATGCGGGTGCTTCCCTGATTCGGGAAGTGGCAGCCAAGACCAACGATCTCGCTGGAGATGGTACCACCACGGCAACGGTGCTAGCCCAGGCGATGATTCGCGAAGGGATGAAGAATGTGGCGGCGGGAGCGAACCCAATCTCGATTAAGAAGGGGATGGATCGCGCCATTGCCAAACTCCTTGAGGAAATCCAGAAGGTGGCCAAGCCCGTGGAAGGCAATGCGATCGCCCAGGTGGCGACGGTGTCTTCGGGCAATGACATCGAAGTCGGTCAGATGATCGCCAATGCCATGGCCAAGGTGGGCAAGGATGGGGTGATTACCGTTGAGGAGTCGAAGGGGCTGGATACGGAAATTGATATTGTGGAGGGGATGCAGATCGATCGCGGGTACATGTCGCCGTATTTTGTGACGGACATGGAGCGATTGATTGCGGAGTTTGAGAATATCTTGATTCTGCTGACGGATAAGAAGATTAGTTCTGTGCAGGAATTGGTGCCTGTGCTGGAGAAGGTGGCCCGGTCGGGTCAGCCTTTGCTGGTGATGGCCGAGGATATTGACGGTGAGGCTTTGGCAACGCTGGTGGTAAACCGTTTGCGCGGGGTGCTGAATGTGGCGGCGGTGAAGGCTCCGGGCTTTGGTGAGCGGCGTAAGTCGATGTTGCAGGATATTGCAGTGCTGACGGGTGGCCAGGTGATTTCGGAGGATCTGGGCTTGAGTCTGGATACTGTGGAATTGGATATGCTCGGGAAGGCGAAGAAGCTGACGATTACGAAGGATTCGACGACGATTGTTGCGGATGCGGGGAATGCGGGCGATATCCAGAAGCGGGTGGAGCAGTTGCGTAAGGAGCTGGATGCGTCGGATTCGGCCTATGACAATGAGAAGTTGTCGGAGCGGATTGCGAAGCTGGCTGGTGGTGTGGCGGTGATCAAGGTGGGGGCGGCGACGGAAACCGAACTCAAGGATCGCAAGCTGCGGATTGAGGATGCTTTGAATGCGACGAAGGCGGCGGTCCAGGAAGGGACGGTGCCGGGTGGTGGTACGACGTTGCTGCATCTGGCGGGGACGCTGGAGTCGGTGAAGGTCGGGCTTACGGCGGAAGAAGCAATAGGTGTTGATATTGTGGCTCGTGCGCTTGAGGCTCCTGTGCGTCAGATTGCTGACAATGCGGGTGTTGCGGGTGCTGTGGTGGTGGAGAAGGTCCGCGCCATGGAGTTTAATATCGGCTACAACGCTTTGACGGATAGCTACGAGGATCTAGTTGCGGCGGGGATTTTGGACCCGGCGAAGGTGGTGCGATCGGCGCTTCAGGATGCGGGTTCGATCGCGGCGATGGTGCTGACGACGGAGGCGCTGGTGGTGGAGAAGCCGGAACCGAAGGGTGCTGGTGGTGGTGCGCCTGATATGGGTGGCATGGGCGGTATGGGTGGCATGGGCGGTATGGGTGGTATGGGCGGCATGATGTAATGTCTGTCCTAGTTTGGATTGCTAATCCCCAATTCTGGGGGACTTTGAACTGGGTTAGTTGATGGAAGCAGCTTTTGGGCTGTGTGAATGAAGTTGATGGGCGCATTTCTACTAGGGGATGCGCCTTTTTTGTGTCGTTTTTGCTGAAGGCGTAGATCTTAAAGACTCCAATCTTCAATCTGTAGTCCGGGAACTAGGTTGAAGTCACGATAGTTTCTGGTTACAATTGTGGCTTGGTTGGCAAGGGCGATCGCGGCAATTCGGATATCATTTTCAATTCGGCGCTTTGCTAGATTGGAATTGGCCTGAATGATTTGCTGATAGACCTGATCAGCTACTTCGTCATAATTTACGATAGTAATCCTTTGAAAAAGCTGAGTTGTAATGTACAGCCTCTCATAGACGGCAATCCGTTCATTGTTGCTGCCGAGCCGCCCTGTCCAGCCGTTGAAGACTTCTTGCACAGAAATAACGGTAATTTGGCAGTCACTTAAGGACTGAAAGACGCGATCGCGAGTCGGTTGATGCCCACCAAGTAGCAAGGAAATATGATCTGTATCGAGAATGTAGCGAGGCATCGATCTACCAGTTGGAGGTGTAAGCGGGGTTATCTTCTTCGAGTTGCCGTGATGCCCGTAGTTCGGCCATGAGTTCGAGCCAATAGGGATCGTTTTGGGGGAGTGATGGAAGGTCGTTGATGGGCTGTTCTGTAGGTTGTGTGCTTGTCACAGATGAGGGAACGACTTCAATCGCACCTAATCTCTGTTCTAATCTGGCATCCAATTGGGCGATCGCGGCTTCACGATTGTCTGCGATGATTCGACAGTCGGGGAGTTCGGCAACCCAGGCGGTGATTTTCCCGTCGGCTAGGGTTTCTAGCAGCAGGTGCCAAGGGCGTGGGGTGGGGTGGGGTGGAGGGGAAGGTTCATGGTGTGACCTCTGGAGTGCAGGGCTGGGATCATTTTAGCGTGGTTTTTGGGGACGAGGATGTTGGATCCGGCTAAGGGGATGCGATGGTCTAAGCGCTTTGGGCAGCAAGTAACGACATTGGCTGTGGGGGCGATCGCAGAGCTAGTGCTGAGGAAGAAGGCGCTGGTGGTTGAGAAGCCGGAGCCTAGGGAACTGATGGAAATGGCTTGGGGCTCTGTGGATGAAATAGATGGGCGCATTTCTACTGGGGGATGCGCCTTTTTGTGTATCATTTTATTGAGGGTGAGTGATTTAGATCAGTATGCTGCTTTGAAATTTCGGGTATTCTGTGAAGATAAAGTAAGTTTTTTGTCTAATTTAGTAAAATATACGGATTTCGATCGAGGTCATGCGAAGTGATGTTTGTTACAGGCAGCATGGATGCGTGGATGAGGGTTCTTTGTGCCCTGGCTAGACGGTTCAGCTAGACAATTTTGTTGGAGCAATGATGAGCATGACGACTAATTTTGAGATCCGGTTTTTGCTGGTGCTGTGGGATTTGGGTGGGACTTCGGTGCTCAAGGGCAAGGTAAATGATCGCTTCAGTGGAAAGACGAAGGATGCGAATGCGGCGCGGGAGGCGTTGGTTCAGGGTGGGGCGATCGAGCTGTCGGAGGATGGTAAGCGCTTGACGTTGACGGATGCGGGAAAGAAGGCTTTGGGGGATGGGCTGGCGCAGGATGGGTTTGTGTTTAAGGCCCAAATTGGGGCGAAGATGGCGAATGCTTTGCTGAAGTGGATGCGATCGGCTGGGGCGAGTCGTACGGTTGTGGCGAAGTCGGAGGTTGTGGCGATCGGGTCTTATGAAGCGTTTAAGGTGGTGGTCTTGGAGGTGTTCGATCGGCTGAATCGGGATTTTAAGTTTGACAATTTGGTGCCGATTTACCGAATTCGTCAAGAACTTGGCGAAAGAGTATCGAGAGACAACTTTGATACCTGGCTCCTAGAATTACAAGCGAATGATGCCGTACAGCTTATTGGTGGAGAGATGCCTGAGTTGACGCCTGCGATCGCTCAAGATTCCATCCAAACAACCCTTGGCAGTGTTCGATACTATGCTAAACGTATCTAGCCTTTGACCGTAATCACAGCCTACAAACATTATTTGAACTTGGAGCCCCACATACTATGTCTGCAGTTCTCCTATCTTCTCAGTTGGATGAAATTAATGCACTCCTCCTAGAGCACAATCCATTCTCTCAACCACCATTTGTCACGGCCAATAATGTATGGGGAAAAAGCTTTCCTGATGTAGAGAGCTTAAATTCGCATGCATCAGATGCTGTTTTCAAAGCCTTGGAAGAGATCCAACAGGAAAAACTCACTACGGCCTCCATTTTAATCACAGCACAAGACGGTACTGGGAAATCGCATATCATCAGTCGAATTCGACATCGGCTCCAAGATTTAGGCGGCTCAATATTTATCTTGGCTAATAAGTTTAGCGATCTCAACAAAGTGAAACCAGGCTTCCAACAATTATTAGCAGAGAGCCTTTCTCAGATTGGTAGTGAAGGAGTGAAGCAATGGCAGGAATTAGCAACGGCGATGGTCAATGACCTACGTAAAGAGAAGGATCCTACCGTTAGTCTGATAGAAGCAAAAGATCTGGTTAAACGATTTGAAGACGAAAATTCTGAAACTAAAGTTCAAGAATGGGTTCAGAATTTAACTAAGAACTTCTGTAAAGCCAAGAAAGTATCTGATCCGAATATTGTCCGTGCAATCTTCTGGACGCTTTCGGAAGATGAATCAGCAGATGCATCTAACTGGCTTGGGGGCAAAGAACTTGCGCAGTACAAAGCTAATGAGCTACGACTGCCGACTCAAAACCAGTCTTTCGAGACTGGTTTGCAGATCCTCAACCTTATAAGTGACTATAATTCCTTAATCATCTGCTTTGATGAAATGGATATAGCTGATTTTAATGATGCAGGACTACGCAAAGCGCAAGTCATCTCGAATCTAGTCAAGGAACTATTTGAGAATCTAAATCGTGGTGTTGTTTTAAGTGTAATGATGCCTGGTGTTTGGAAGAATGAGATTCAGGCTAATATGCCACCAGCTGTATCAACTAAAATGACAACATATTCTGAGCCACTGGATTTGCAGTACTTAGATCCGCATACAGCAGTTGAGTTGGTTGCATTCTTTTTAAAGGATTATTATGATGCACGTGAGGTGACACCACCGGATAGGCTTTATCCATTCCAAGAAAGTCAAGTTCAAAAAATTGGACATGGAAAACCCACCATTCGAGAAATGCTCAAGTGGTGTCGCGAAAACTGCAAGCCTCCTACTATGCCGAATAATAAGGAAGAAGAGCATCCAGTTGAGATAGCATTCTTAGCTGAGATGGCAGATGATATCAGTAACGACTTGGAGAAAAATGCTCTGATTGCTGACACACTTCTATACAACTTTGCAGGGCTTGTTGGAGAGACTGTAGAGAGAGTCACAATAACAGAAGTTACTCACAAGTTCGGGAAGAAAGGTGGGAAGGAAGCTTATCTCAATTTCAAAATTCTTGGGAGAAATGGCGATTCTGAAGTTGGAATAGCTGTGTCAGTTACTCAAGATAATAGTGGGCATATGCTGGCTGCAACATTGAAAAAACTTTTAACGCCAGATAAATTTGGATTGACACGAGGCTGTTTGGTTCGATCTCCTGAAAAGCCAGTAAGTAAATATATTCGCGCAAGCTATCTTGAACCATTAGCCACAATCGGAGGTGAATTTGTTAAACTCTATGCTCAAGAGATTAAGCCCCTAGTTGCACTGAAAATGGTGCATGACAAAGCAGCATCTGATTATAAGGTCAGCGAAGATCAAGTCAGAGACTTTGTCGAAAGATTTGGACAAAAATACCATCTAGGGAAGTTTAATCCATTGCTTTGTGAAATCTTAAGTGATCCATCATATCAAGTTGTGCAGGATCTTATTGATGAGCCAGAAGCTGACCCAGCAATGAACTCATTAGCCGATAAGCCGTTCGATGATACGTCAGATGAATATGTCCTTGACGAATTAGCCCAGTAATGAAAGAAAATATTGTACTCGATCGAATTCTTTCCCTCCCTGCATCTGATATAAAAGTCCTTCAGGAGGGAAAGACAATTGCAGCTTTTCCCATCTTTCAGGCACAGAAAGGATGGAACTTTATCTTGCATGCTAACACGGCAGGTGAGAATAAATTGAATGAAGGTGCTCCACCAAACAACTTGGAGTATTGGGCGACCTGCGAAAGTTTCCGAATGATCCATGATAAAGATTATATCCCACTAATTGCACAGCTCACCCCATGGGAGCAAAGTAACTTGGAAAGGATGTTCCAAGACCGAGGGCATCTTTTCTTAGCTCTTTTGAGAGTATCGCAGTTACCCGAGGCTATCTATCTACCACCCCAAGCAGAAGCAAAAATTAAAGTCGGTAGGTTTATTGGTTTCTTACAACTAGATGAGTCGCTGAAAGATGTACCTCATGTTACTAAGCGGATTCCTGTCCTAGATGACAATATTTTCGCTAACTATCACCGTCATCTTGAACGCTTAACACCTTCAGAACATCCAGAGCTTGAAGCGCTTCAGGCTGCGATTGTTTACCCTAACGCCCCGTTTGTCACACATCAGTTTAATGATGACATTCAACGGTTCTTAGGTTGGGTGGAACTCAAGCATACGGTCCCTGAAGTTCCAGCATGGGTCAAAGAAATCACAACTTCTGGTAACTCTAGTGATGGCAATCTCTTTGAGAAACGGGTTCGTCAAGCTTTCATAGAACTTGGATTCACAAACACCCTTGGCAACATCAAAGCTTCCCTAGACCCGGATGCGACTGGTGGAGCAGGAGGCATCGATATTTATTGTGAGCATCCTTTCCCAATTGTAGGTGAATGTAAGGCTAGCCAATCTGGGAGAGTAGGCAATGGTGTTTGTGCCCAGCTAATCAATCTTGGCAATACCAACATAGGTAGAGACAATTTTGAGGCCGACGTCAAAATAATCTTTGCTTCCGGAAAACTAAACAATATTCACGCGGAACCAGCCGCCAAACAAAACAAAATGAACGTCATGCGTCCTGATACACTTCAACGCCTTGTAGAACTTAAATTAGCCTACCCTGGCTCGATCGACCTCCTCGCCCTAGAGCCATGCCTGAGAAGCGAACCTTTTGGCACTGATGCTGATAAGAAGGTCAACGACTTTATTGACCAGGTTGTACAGAATGTAAGCCTTCGATCGCATGTTATTCAGGCTGTAAAGGAACTGAAAGAACTTGGTGATGAGACGGTAACTGCCTCCAATGTCAGAATTCATTTCAATGCAACTCAACCAGAGAAACTTGATTCTCCAGAAGAAGTTCAAGAAATTCTCGTTGAACTCTCCTCTCCCCTTGCAGGATACCTAGGCAGAATCAAATGTCAAAAAACGTGGAGAGGCGATCGCTTCTACTACCTACGCGATCTCCCAGCCCCAAAAGACTAAGACTTGGGGATGCGATCGCCTTTGGACAGGACCGATTCCCATATTCTATCCCAGGCTACAAATGCTCCACAGTGGGCAAAACCTACCGATTCAACTTTGGTCGATAGGGCGATCTTTCACTAGCTGCGCGATCGTCTGGCACCAAAAGGCTAAGGAAGGAGGTGGGGCGATCGTCTTTGAGTGAGAATAGCGATCGCCTACTGGCACCGATCGCCCACAGGAGGATGCAACCCGATTTGTATCCAAAACCGCCGCGTCGCCCGAATCGAATCGGGATTGTAAAATATTTGGCTCTACCGGATCTCCCGTGAGTCTTGTCCATATCTAGTGTCATAGGTTCCTTGGTGCAGGCAATTATGTGATGATAGAAGTCGCTGCAGCCAAATCAGATCTTATGAACAAACAACATTCAGATT
>JAAUSA010000152.1 GCA_012031975.1 Alkalinema sp. RU_4_3
TCCAAATGCCTAGTAACTCCTTCTGGCCAGCCAAATTGACGCCTAGGGCGAGATGAATGGCTTTGTTGATGACTTTACCGTCTTGTCTGATTTTCACCACCAGGGCACACCGCCCGGCGTGCGGCTCCGCACCGGGCGGTTCCCAACCTAACTGCTAGATAACTTGACAGGCTTCTTGTCGTATCCCTGAACCTTCATCCAGAGATCGCGAATCGATAGCAATCCCTGTTGTGCTAGCCACTCATTCGTCATTCCCGTATGCGTTGCCATCGTCCGCGACAAACGCCAATATCCCTTCCGGCTCAAGCCAGTAGAGAAAGCATGTTGTCTCGGTGTTCCCAGCCTCAGCAGGTTGCCGATGCGCGTTCGCGGTTTACGCCATTGTTTCCAATAACACATCCGGATATACTAAGAATGGTAACAAGCTGAGCTTCTATGCCAACGCTGTCTAAAATAGAACAAACCCCTATTTTAAGAGTAGGTCAGATCTATGATTAAGATTGAGTTTTCAGAGGAAGCGAAAGCCGCCCTTCAGTATGAGCGCTTTCATCACCCTTACCCTCCGTGTTCAGATGAAGATGGAAGCCCTGTGGTTAAAAAGCTAAGGCATGGAGCATCAAGAGATTACAAAGTTGGTGGGGATATCCGCCAACACGTTGCGTAGCTATCTGCGTGAATACAAGGAAGGCGGGATCGAAGGCCTCAAAGAGCTACACTTTTACAGACCCAGCAGTGAGCTGATGCCCCATGCAGAGAGCATAGAGAGTCATTTTCGCAAATTTCCTCCCATCAGTACGAATGCGGCGATTACAGCGATCGAGGAGTTGACGGGGATTCGTCGGTCACCGACCCAGGTGAGGATCTTCATGAAACGTCTAGGGATGAAGCAATCGACATGGCCAATCTACAGTACCATCAGCGGCGTTCCGGATTCAGCAAAAAACGTCCCCAAAACTTGCGATTTGGGGACTCAAGCCGATACTAAGTCGTCAGCAGCTCCGCCGGAAGCCGCTTAAATTCCAGCCGCTCCGTCGCACCCACATCCACAAAGATCGTATCCCCATCCACAAAATCACCCCGCAGAATCGACTTTGCCAATGCCGTCTCCAATTCCCGCTGGATCGCCCGCTTCAAAGGTCTTGCCCCATAGACCGGGTCGTAGCCCACATCCGCTAGGAAATCCAAGGCACTATCCGACAGCTTCAGCGACATCTTGCGATCGTCCAAGCGCTTCTTCAGACGCTCCACCTGAATCTTCACAATATTGCGCAGCTCGCTCTTCTCTAGGGCATGGAAGATAATAATTTCATCGATCCGGTTGAGGAACTCCGGACGGAAGTTCTTTTGCATGGCTTCCATGACGCGCGATCGCATTTCGCCATAGCGACTGTTATCACCAGAGACATCGAGAATATACTGCGAGCCGATGTTGCTCGTCATGATGATGATACTGTTCTTGAAGTCCACGGTGCGACCCTGGGAATCCGTCACCCGGCCATCGTCGAGCACCTGCAACATGACGTTAAACACGTCTGGGTGAGCTTTCTCAATTTCGTCGAAGAGGATCACCGAATAGGGACGACGGCGGACTGCCTCGGTTAATTGGCCGCCCTCGTCATAGCCCACATAGCCCGGAGGTGCACCGATTAGGCGGGAGACAGAATGTTTCTCCATATATTCCGACATATCGATCCGCACCATGGCTTCATCGGTGTCGAAGAGAAACGCCGCTAGGGCTTTGGCCAACTCCGTCTTACCCACACCCGTCGGACCGAGGAAGATAAAACTGGCGATCGGACGGTTCGGATCAGCAAGTCCGGCACGCGATCGCTGAATAGCGTCTGAAACCGCTGTCACAGCCTCCGACTGGCCAATCACTCGTCTGTGTAATTCCTGATCTAAATTGAGTAGTTTCTGCATTTCAGAAGCTACTAATTTACTAATCGGAATCCCCGTCCATTTTGAGATAATCTCTGCAATGTCAGCCTCCGTCACCTCTTCCCGCAGCAAGGTTTTACCAGAGGTTTGGGTCGTGGCGAGGCTGGCTTCGGCGGTGGCTTGGAGCTGGTTGAGTTCCGCTAGTTTGCCATATTTCAATTCGGCGGCGCGGTTGAGATCGTAGTTGCGTTCGGCCTGCTCGATTTCGTTGTTGAGCTGGGAGATAGCGCTCTTGATCGTACCGAGTTTGTCAATGATTTCCTTTTCGGTCTGCCATTGGGCATTCAGGCGACTTTGCTCTTCCTTAAGGCCGCCAAGCTCCTTGTCCAAACGACTCAGGCGCTCCCGAGAGGAGGCATCCATTTCCTTGGCCAGGGACAGGCGCTCCATCTCGATTTGGAGAATGCGGCGATCGATCTCGTCCAACTGCTCCGGCTTCGAGGTGATCTCCATCTTCAGTTTTGCCGCCGCCTCGTCTACGAGATCGATCGCCTTATCTGGCAGGAAGCGATCGCTAATGTAGCGGGTCGAAAGCGTTGCGGCGGCGACCAGAGCATTGTCGGAGATGCGGACATTATGGTGGGTTTCGTAGCGATCCTTGAGGCCCCGCAGGATCGAAATCGTATCTTCGACACTGGGTTGATCCACGAAGACCTGTTGGAAACGACGTTCCAATGCCGCATCCTTTTCGATGTATTTGCGGTACTCATCCAAGGTCGTCGCCCCGATGCAGCGCAGTTCCCCCCGAGCCAGCATGGGTTTGAGCAGGTTCCCGGCGTCCATGGCGCCCTGGGTTGCCCCGGCGCCGACGACGGTGTGGATTTCGTCAATGAACATGATAATCCCGCCATTGGATTCTGTGACTTCCTTGAGTACGGCCTTGAGGCGTTCTTCAAACTCGCCCCTGTACTTGGCCCCGGCGATCAGCGATCCCATGTCCAGGGAGATCAACCGACGGTCCTTCAGGGACTGCGGCACATCGCCATTGATAATCCGCTGGGCCAGCCCCTCGGCGATCGCCGTCTTACCCACACCCGGTTCCCCGATCAGCACGGGATTATTCTTCGATCGCCGCGACAGAATCTGAATCGTCCGACGAATTTCGTCATCCCGGCCAATCACCGGATCGAGCTTGCCAGCCTTCGCCGCATCGGTCAGATCCCGGCCATATTTCTCTAGGGATTCGTACTTACCTTCAGGGTTTTGGTCAGTCACTTTCTGAGTACCTCGAATTTGGTCAATGGTCGCCTTCAACTTCGCTTCATCAACTCGGAACTCCGCCAGCAACCCCTTCCCAAACCGACTATCCTGGGCATAGGCCAGCAAAATATGTTCCACGGAGATAAAATCATCCCCATACTGCCCCTTATACTTCTCCGCCCGATCGAGCAGCCCATCCGCCGAACGGCCCCAATAGACCGACTGACTACTGCCTGACACCTTGGGCTGACGGTTGATAAACGCATCGGTGCGATCGCGCACAACGCCAGCCGACATCCCCAACTTGGCAAACACACTCTGGGCCAGACCCTCCTGCTCCAGCAGCGCCTTCAGGACATGCTCCGACTCGATCTGCTGCTGCTGCACCTGTTTGACCAGGTCCGAGGTCCGGACGATCGCCTCCCAAGCCTTTTCTGTGAACTGATTTGGATTGTTCGGTTGCATCGTTACCCCCTCGGGAACTCCCAGGTCATTGCTTGCATGTTGTCATTGTGCGCGATCTTACAGCGACCTGGAAGATCGGAGTACCGCATGATCCGGTTCGGAAGTGTGAAGTATGAACGCTGAACGCTGAAATGTCCTTGAGTTCCGCCTTCCGCCTTCACACTTCGTACAGCCTCCCCAACAAATCGTCCCCTACGGCATCAATCGGCAAATTAAACATCACCTCCCCCCCCTTCACCCCCACCATCCGATCGCAAAATCCCCTCGCCAATCCCACATCATGCAAACTCACGACTAATCCTCGCCCGCCCTCCAGGGCGATCGCCCGCAACAAGCCCAACACCTCTCGACCCAACACCGGGTCTAAACTCGCTACGGGTTCGTCGGCTAGAATCAAACGCGGATCCTGCAATAGCATCCGGGCGATCGCTACCCGCTGCAGTTGTCCGCCGGAGAGGCGATCGGTCCGCTCGAACAGCTTTTCGCCCATGCCCACTCGCTCCAATACGCGCCGCGCCTCCCGCACCCCCAAGGGATAGAGCAGCGACCAAAACGCCTTCCAAGCGGGCCATTCCGCCAGCCGCCCCGCATTCAAGTTATGAATCACCCGCAGGCTAGGTACTAGCTCAAACCGCTGATACACCGTGCCAATCAGCCGCTGCAACCGCCGCCGTTCCCCCACCGCTTGACCAAACAACTCCAATCGCCCCCCACTCAGCCCCAGACTCAAATTCAGCACATTCAGCAGCGTCGTTTTGCCCGCGCCGCTGGGTCCCACTAGGGCCACCACCTCCCCCTCGCCTACGGTCAAACGCACCCCCGCAGGACCGAACGGCCATCGCGCACCACCAAACCGTCTTCCAACCGCACCAACAGCTCAGCCATAGCCCTATAATTAGTACCTCAAAAAACCGCGACCACCATCATCCCATGACCCCTCTCACCCTGCCGATCGACCAAATCAAATTCAATGAAGCCAACCTCGTCCCGGCGATCGTCCAGGACTACCTCGATGGCACGGTCCTAATGATGGCCTGGATGAACCCGGAGTCCCTGCAAAGGACCCTCGACACCGGAGAGACATGGTTTTGGAGTCGATCGCGCGCCGCCTTCTGGCACAAGGGCGAAACCTCGGGCCATACCCAGAAGATCCAGACGATCCGCTATGACTGCGATAGTGACGCCTTGCTGATCACCGTCGAACAGATCGGCGACATCGCCTGCCACACCGGAGAGCGCAGCTGCTTTCACCAACTCAACGGCGGCAAAACCGCTCCCCCCGCCGACACCCTCTCCCAGGTGTTTGGTGTGATTTGCGATCGCCGCGACCACCCCAACCCCGACTCCTACACCTGCAAACTTCTGGCGGGCGGTGACAACAAGATTCTCAAGAAGATCGGCGAAGAGGCGGCGGAGGTCGTGATGGCCTGTAAGGACGATGCCCCCGATGAGATCGCTGGAGAGGCGGCTGACTTGATCTACCACACCCTTGTGGCCCTGGCCCACCACAACGTAGATATCAAAGCTGTCTATCGTAAGCTTCAGGAACGTCGTCGTTAGTAAGTCCGAAAGCCCTGTACAATAAACCCATACCTTTAGTACGCTAGAATCATGATTCTTCCTGGCTCCCTCGTCAAAGTGACCAACACCGACGATATTTACTACGGCTTCCAGGGCCTAGTCCAGCGGGTTACCGACGGCAAGGTCGCGGTGCTGTTTGAGAATGGCAACTGGGACAAGCTGATTACGTTCCGTTTGTCTGAGCTGGTGCCCGTCGAAGTTGTTGCCAAGAAAAAAGGCAAATAGAACCTGTGTGACCCATGCGATTGCCCCTAGCCCGCCCCAGCCTCAGCGCTCGGGAAAAACATCACATTGCCGAAGTGATCGAGACCTCGACCACGGAATTTTTGGCGCAATGTCTCGATCCCGATGACCTGAAGTTTCCGGCGATGCCAGCCTTTGGCAGTTGGGTGCAGGCAAAGGATGAGGAGACGGGCAATCGGGTCTATGCGATCGTTTACCATGCCACAACCAGTCCGATCGATTCGGTCCACCGTGCCCGTGCCTTGGGCATGTCGCTGGATGACCTGAAGGAGCAGCAGCCGCAGATTTTTGCGATGTTGAAGACGGAGTTTCGGGCGGCGATCGTGGGGTATCGTCCTGAGGGCGATCGCACGGGTTCGATTTTCCCGTTTTTTCAGCATTTGCCGCCGCGTCCGCCCCAGATTCACCAGGCGGTCCATGGTTGTGAGCCGGCTGAGATTGTGGCTTTTAGTGAGCAGTTTGATTTTTGCGGACGCTGTTGCAGGTGAATGGGGCGCCGACGGATGCTTTGACGGCGGCGGCGATCAGGGAGATTTATCAGTTGCGTCAGGCCGATCGGGAGTGGCTGGTGCAGGCGGGCCGGATGTTGAATTTGCTGCTGAAGGATGATTACGATCGTTTGCGGGTAATTTTGAGCCAGGTGCATATTTAGCGGACGACTCTAATCCTGAAGAAACCTTGTTGGGTAGACCACTGCTCCAGAAATGCTTCGCATAAGTTCTTTGCGATCGGATATATCTTCATCGGGACTATCCTATCCTTTGATTAGAATCATCTCAATCGTCCACTTTTCCATGGAGAGCCTGTCAATGAATATGCCAAATTCCCTGCGCCGCATGGGCGCGATCGCCCTAGCCACGAGCCTAAGCCTGGTGGGAATCGCGCCCACAGCCTTCGCTGAAGTGAGAGAGAAGGACGATCGCTGCCTCCAAATCGAAAACATAGAACCAACCGGAGGCATCAGACCTAAGGTTTTGAGCAGGCCCCAGGCGCCGGGCGCTTTACCACCCCAACAGTTCTCAACCACGACGACACTCCGTGGCGAAGTCATCGTTGGCGAAGGTGCAGCCCCTCGATCGATCGGCACCCGCCAGCCTGCCCAGCCGATCGTCCCAGCACCCCAAGCCGTTCCAGCACCAGTTCCCTTGTTACAAGGCGGCAATATTTCCCTTGATTCTAGGGGAGAAATCGATCGCACCAAACGCCCAGACAACACTGAAAACTTTAATGTAATTGACGAAAATCCCTTTTTGCGGCCCACCACCTCACCGCTATCGACCTTTTCAATAGACGTTGATACAGCCTCCTACAGCAAAATGCGGCAGTTTATCAACAGCGGCACAGTCCCACCTAAGGATGCCGTACGCCTAGAGGAATTGGTTAATTATTTCCCCTATCGCTATCCCCAGCCCGATCGCAATCAACCCTTTTCCGTCACCACCGACGTTACCCAAACTCCCTGGAATCCCCAGCATAAACTGGTGCGCATTGGCCTCAAGGGTAAACAGATCGAGCCTGCACCGCCGAGTAATTTGGTGTTTTTGATCGATGTCTCAGGTTCCATGTCGGGGCCAGGACGGTTGCCCTTGGTCCAGCGATCGCTCTGTCTTTTGACCCAACAGCTTAAGCCCCAGGATCGGGTGACGCTGGTGGTCTATGCCGGGAGTGCTGGGGTGGTTCTGCCGCCGACAGCGGGGGATCAGAAGGCGAAGATTTTGGAGGCGATCGCCAATCTGCGGGCCGGGGGCTCGACGGCTGGTGGAGAAGGGATCGCGTTGGCCTACAAAAAGGCGGAGGAAAGCTTCATCAAGGGCGGCAATAACCGGGTGATTCTGGCGACCGATGGCGATTTCAATGTGGGGGCGTCCAGCGATGCGGAATTGGTGCGGATGATTGAGCAAAAGCGCGATCGCGGTGTCTTCCTCACGGTACTGGGGTTTGGCATGGGGAATTATAAGGATGGGAAAATGGAGCAATTGGCCGATAAGGGGAATGGCAACTATGCCTATATTGATACGTTCAGTGAGGCCAAAAAGGTGTTGCTAAACGATTTGCGGGGGACGTTGTTTACGATCGCCAAGGATGTAAAAATCCAAGTGGAAATGAACCCCGCCAAGGTTCAAGCCTATCGCTTAATTGGCTATGAGAATCGTGCTTTGAAGGATCAAGACTTCAATGACGATCGCAAGGACGCAGGCGAAATCGGTGCAGGTCATACGGTGACGGCATTGTATGAAATTATTCCGCCCGGTGTGACGCCGGAGGTGAAGCTGCCGGATATCGATGGACTAAAGTACCAAAAGCCCCAGCAGCCTCAGCACCAAGCGATTTCAACGAACTGATGCAGGTGAAACTGCGCTATAAGGAACCCACGGGCGATCGCAGTAACTTGATCAGTCGATCGGTGGGCGATCGGGTGATCCCCTTGGAGCAGGCCTCGGAAGATCTGCGGTTTGCCAGTTCGGTGGTGATGTTTGGGATGCTGATGCGGGATTCAGAGTTTAAGGGGAAGACCTCTTTGGAGTCGGTTTTGCGCCTGGCGGAGCAGGGGAAGGGGGCCGATGCGGAAGGGTATCGGGAGGAGTTTATTGCGCTGGTGAAGGGGTATGGAGCGATTAAAGCAATGAAATAAATTAGCCGCGTAGGGCTGTTTGGGAATTTCGATCGAAGGTCGTCACGACCCAAACAGCTATTTCGAGGAGATGGGTTTCGATCGAGCTTGCTTCTAGGATTGTTCGGGCTTGGTCTGTTTCGGTGCGATCGCGGCTTGGATTTCAGGGTCGGTGGGGTTGTTGTTTTCGATGTAGGTATCTACTTGCTCGAAGATTTGGACTTTTTGGGCATTCGGGAAATTGTATTTGCTCATTCTGGGATTTCCGGTGTAATTAGCATTTGTTCAAGATTGCGTGCGCCGTGGACAACACGGGCAATGTCGATGATTTCTTCGGTTAGTTCATAAAGAATGAGGTAATTTTTGAATCCTTTTACTGGATATTGACGGAGTTGGGCAACGTCTGGATGTGTAAATCCACTCAACCGACCGATGCCAGGAGTCTTGGCAATAAGCTGAAAAGTGGCTTCGGCAGCGTAGAGAAATCGATCGCCTGTATCCAGATTGTCTTTACTGGTTACCGGACAGGCATTATCGAGGATTCTCCATCCTCTGGGGCCTCTCAAGACAGGTATCCCCGTAAACTCCTATACAGCAAGGCTTGCACATCTTCTAGAACATGTTGGAACTCGTTATGAAGTACGCGGATAGTGAGTTAAGGACGAAGACCTACAGCATCTGCAACAACATATACCCATTCAACCCAATAATCACCGTCGCCACCGCCCCAGCCGCCAACTTCATCCACCGGGGACTCACCAAATCCCCCATCAACCGACGATCGCCCGTAAACATCACCAAAGGCACCACCGCAAACGGCAACTGCAAACTCAAGATCACCTGACTCAACACCAGCAAAAGGCCCCCGTCTTTGCCTCACCCCATAAACACAATCACCAACACCGCTGGAATCAAAGCCAACCCCCGCGTCGCTAGTCGCCGCACCCAAACGGGTAACTTAACCCGTAAAAACCCCTCCATCACAATCTGTCCCGCCAGCGTCGCCGTCAAGGTCGAACTCTGACCCGAAGCCAAAAGGGCGATCGCAAACAAAGGACTTGCCAAACTTGCCCCCAACAGCGGTGACAGCATCTGATGGGCATCCTGAATCTCCGCAATATGATTCAACCCACGGGAATGGAACGTCGCCGCCGCCACAATTAAAATCGCACTGTTAATCAGCAGCGCAAACGCCAGGGCGATCGTCGAATCGATCGTCCCAAACTTCACCGCCTCCCGTTTCTTCTCCGGCGTATCCTGCCAGGCCCTTGTCTGCACGATCGAAGAATGCAAATACAAATTATGGGGCATCACCGTCGCCCCCAGAATCCCTATGGCCAAATATAGCATCTCCGGATTATGCACCACCGACGCCTGCGGCATATAGCCCCGCATCACCGCCGCCATCTCCGGCTGGGCCATCCACAATTGGGCACCAAAACAGAGGGCGATCGTCCCCACCAAAGTAATCACCAACGCCTCAATCCACCGAAACCCCTTCTTCTGCAACAGCAATAGCGCCACCACATCCAGCGCCATCAGCAGCACACCCGCCAGCAAAGGCAGCCCAAACAATAGCTGAAGCGCGATCGCACTCCCCAGCAATTCCGCCAAATCACAGGCCGCGATCGCCACCTCCGCCAGCACCCACAGCACCATGCGCACAGGCTTCGAAAACTGCTCTGCACAAAGCTGGGCCAAATCCCGCCCCGTCGCCACCCCAGCCGCACACAGAGCGCCTGCAACAGCATCGCCATCATATTCGACAGCAAAATCACACTCAGCAAGGTATAGCCAAACCGCGATCCCCCGGCAATGTCCGTCGCCCAGTTACCCGGATCCATATAGCCCACCGAAATCAAATAGCCCGGCCCCGCATAGGCCAAAAACTTCCGCCACCAACTCTTCACGTTGGGAATCGCAATACTTTTGTAGACGTCCGGCAAGCTAGGCAAAATGCGGTGGAATTCCATATAACAGACCCAATGATGAAAGGAATGTGAAAATACTTCACCCACTATAACCAAAAATGAAAGGAAAATGAAACCCCTCGCCGGAACTCTTCCACGAACCTAGGCAAAAGGTCTGGTATGATTGACGCCCAGTCCATCAAACATTCTCAATAGCCCCCATGACCCAGAACTACCGCATCACCCTCCTACCCGGCGACGGCATCGGACCTGAAATCATTGCCGTGGCCGTCCAGGTCCTAGAGGCCATAGCTCCCCAGTTCGACCTCAGCTTCAGCTTCACCGAAGCCCTGCTCGGGGGAGCCGCCATCGACGCCACAGGCAGCCCCCTCCCCGAGGAAACCCTAACCACCTGCCGCAACTCCGACGCGATCCTCCTGGCGGCGATCGGCGGCTACAAATGGGACAACCTACCCCGTGCCCAGCGGCCTGAGACTGGGCTTCTAGGGCTGCGATCGGGCCTCGGCCTGTTTGCCAACCTGCGGCCTGCGACGATCTTGCCCCAGTTGGTGGATGCATCGAGTTTGAAGCGGGAGGTGGTGGAGGGCGTGGACCTGATGGTGGTGCGTGAGCTAACCGGGGGCGTCTACTTCGGCGAACCCAAGGGCATCTTCCAAACCGAGACGGGCGAAAAACGCGGGTTCAACACCATGGCCTACACCGAATCGGAGATCGATCGCATCGCTAAAGTGGGGTTTGAAACGGCCCAGAAGCGCAACAAGAAGCTGTGCTCCGTGGATAAGGCCAACGTCTTGGAGGTTTCGCAGCTGTGGCGCGATCGCGTGACGGCGATGAGTGCGGACTACCCCGATGTGGAACTGTCCCACCTCTATGTGGACAATGCCGCCATGCAGTTGGTGCGGAACCCTAGGCAGTTTGACACCATCCTGACCAGCAACCTGTTTGGGGATATTCTGTCGGACATTGCCGCCATGCTGACCGGGAGCATCGGCATGTTGCCCTCCGCTAGTCTGGGCGCGAACGGCCCCGGTGTCTACGAACCCGTCCATGGATCGGCCCCGGACATTGCGGGCCAGGACAAGGCCAACCCCATGGCCCAGGTGCTCAGTGCCGCCATGATGCTGCGCTATGACCTGAACCAGCCCGCCGCTGCCGCCAAACTTGAAGAAGCCGTGGTGGGAGTGTTGGACGCGGGGTTCCGTACCGGGGATATCTTCTCGGAGGGTAACCAGTTGGTGGGCTGCGATCGCATTAGTAAGGAACTACTATCTCGGCTTGCGTAAAAAAACGGTCACACTGAGGTTTCTGCTGTAACATACTGCCCACAACCCCAGGCAATATAGCGCGAGGATGTTTTTGGTGAGTATTGTTTTACTAGACAGGCAGACAGCAGGTGTGGGCGTGAGTTATTCCTCTGGATCGTCAGCGTTCGACCCGTCGCTTGTGGCAGCGGCCCGAGCAATCTATGACACGTTTTATCAGGTCCATCCTGAAGTGGTCGAACGTCCTTTAGGTGCGGCGATGAACCGCTTTACCTATCGCGGCAAGCTGATTTTTACGCGCCTGCCAGCCCTGCTGCCCCAGGAGTGTTTTATTCCCTTTGAGGTGATCGATCGCGCGTGAGTCCCGTTGAAAAACTCAAAATATAGGGCAAACTGGGGGAGATATCTTCCCCAGTTTTTTGTATGGATCTGACCCTTTGGCCCGTTGCGTTAGTGGTGTTTTGTTTGGGATCGGCGATCGGTAGCTTCCTGAACGTGGTGATCTATCGTCTACCTGCGGGCTTGTCGGTGGTCCACCCCCCATCGCGCTGTCCAGTTTGCTTCACGCCCCTGCGCAAACAGGACAATGTGCCGATCCTCGGCTGGTTAAAACTACGCGGCAAATGTGCCCATTGCGGAACGCCGATCTCTGCGCGCTACCCCATGGTGGAATTGACGACGGGGATGTTGTATTTGGTTTGTTTGCTTGTATTTGGTTTGTCGCTGCAAACAGTTGGCTACTGGTTATTTTTAAGTTTATTACTAAGTTTAGCGTTGATTGATTTTGATACGATGACGCTGTCTGACCCGTTGATGAAATTGGGTGTTGTTGGGGGATTGATGTTTCAGTTTGCGATCGGGGTTTCGATGGGTGGAATTCCTGGGGGAATTATTGGTTTAGTCACTGGTGTGATTGGGATGGTCGTTGGGATATTGCTGTTAGATGGAATTTCGATCGTCGGTTCAATGCTACTGCGTCGTCAGGCCATGGGAGCTGGGGATGCCATGCTGGCAGCAATGATGGGGGCTTGGCTAGGATGGCGAAGTTTTCTAGTCGCGTTGTTTTTGTCTGCCTTAAGTGGTGCGTTAGTTGGGCTCTTAGGACGGATTAGTTCAAAACTAGGGCGTTATCAGCAGATGCCTTTTGGGCCTTTTTTGGCGATCGGCTCTCTGTTGACATTGTTCTTCGGGGGACCGATGTTGTCGGCTTATTTGGGGTTGTTTCCAGGCTAAGAAGTACCATTGAAAGGCGATGTGCAACTTTGAAAGTTCCTGCCTTCCCCTAACTCATAAGCCACTTCTAGCGCTGCAAGGGATATGAATCACTCCTTAACCCCTATATTTAGTGATTTGTAATTATCTCAGGAGAAG
>JAAUSA010000153.1 GCA_012031975.1 Alkalinema sp. RU_4_3
ACCTTGGAGTAGATGTTGACGACGCTGACATTGCGACATCCCATGAAGTCATAGATGTCGCGCGCATTCGAGCCGTCGTGTTTGGCAAAGTAGGTGTCATGCACGTTGATGTGGTCCGTCCCTGTCGCCAACAAAACGAAATGCCCGCCCAAGTTCTCTCCGGCACCATCTCCGACCAACCCACCACCACCTACAATGTAAAACTCCAAAACAATTCCAAACCCTACGAATTCTCTGGCCTCCCCGCTGGAAAAACCGAGATTATCGCCATCAACAACGCAATTAGAGGCTCAAAAGCGCTAATTGAAAACGACTTCAGCAGCGATCGCCTCCGCGACAATGCCCGCCAATACAACATCCTCCATTTAGCGACCCACGGTTACTTTGAACTCGGTCAACCCGAAAACTCCTTTCTTTTGTTCAGCCAGCCAGACAGCCAAGGTAAAAACTACGCCAGTATCACCGACATCCGTAAATGGAAACTACGCGACATCGATCTCGTCACCCTCAGCGCCTGCCAAACCGCCGTTGCCCCGAAAACTGGATGAAAAGCTCGGCATCCTCGGCATCAGCCATGAATTCGAGCGTGCTGGAGCGCGATCGACCATTGCCTCCCTCTGGCGCGTCAACGATCGCAGCACCGCCCTCTTCATGCAAGCCTTCTACGCAAACCTCTCCCAAGGCAAAACCAAAGCCGAAGCCCTCAAAAACGCCCAGACCACCATGCTCCGCCTCAATACTACCGACACCGTCAACCAAGCTTATAGCCAACTCGATCGCAGCCTCTCGATCAACACCACGACCACCAGCCCCACCAGCCCAACAAAATCTAAAGGCTACAGCCACCCCTACTACTGGGCACCCTTCATCCTCATCGGCAACAGCCTCTAGGCCCGAATTACCGTAATTCTGCGCCCCTGTTCCGTCGTAATAAATGTTGTTGTCAATCGATCGGCAATATCAGCAGTTTCTGTATTCGCTGCTGGAGTACGCCGATCGAATATCACAAGCCAGCCAAAGTCTTGACCCAGACGTGCTAAATAACTTTCTAATTGTTCTAACCCTTTGATAATTGGGTCAGGTCTGCGATCGCGCCAAACTTTAATTTCAATCCCTAGAATCATCTTGCCATAGCGTAGACATCACGGTAGATTGGATTTGCGATCACCAATCCTCCGGCTGGATCGCGTTTGAGTAAGCCAATGTCTACCAAATACTGGCGATCGTCATTCGGTACATTAGGTAATTCTTGCCCAGCTAGCATCGGCTCTATGATCGCCTTAACTCGGTCTTCCCGCAGGCGTTCAGCTAAACTATCGAGATGAGTATCCTGCCGTCGAATTAGAATTTCCTTGGCTATTTCGACCATAGCAGGCGTGATGACGGTGCCCGGATCTGGGGCAATTTCTTCGGTGAGTTGACGGGCGATCGCATTTACAAGCCAAGGCTGCCCATCGGTTAGCTCAAAGACAAGTGCCGTTGCCGCAGGTTCAAATATCTGACCTGTTTCGTCGGTATGCTGCTGGTAGAGTTCTGCAACTTCCTCTGCGTTGAAGCCACGCATTGTGAAGGATTCTGCTTTGATATTAAATGCATTGCAGTGGTTTTGCCAATTTGACGGGGGGCATGGAGCACAAAGTAGCTCTCTTGGGCGATCAGGCGCTGGAGCTTGGGGAGGCGATCGGTTGCCGCCAGTGTGTAGTGCTTAAGGGGTTGGCAGGGGCCGATCGTGTTAAACCAACGGGACATGGGGACAAACCAGTAGAGGGAGACTCATGCTCCAGTTTAGCAGTTTTCTGAGAGGGCGATCGATGGGCGCTTGTCTAGCAGGAGGCGATCGATCGCCCTTAACTTGCATAGGTTGGGCTGAGAAAGAATGATAAAGTATCCATATTCTCTGTCACTGGCAATTTGTGATGCTTTCTCGTCTACCCCTGGTTGGTCTTGTTTGTACGATCGCACTATTCACCCCCCTTACTTCGATACCTGTAAGGGCTGGGGGGCCGATCGCGCAGGTCCAGACGATGGGGCAGAAGAAGGCTGAGGCCGATCGCTTGGAAACCTTGGGAAAACAACAACAGAAGCAGGCTTTGTATCTGGAGGCGAGGGCAACCTTTCAGAAGTTGGTAAAGCTGCGGCAGGAAATGGGCGATCGATTAGGTGAGGCTGAGGCTAATGTACAGTTAGCTAAGGTTTATAGATCGCTCAAAGCCTATGATCAAGAAGTTGAGCCCTATCAGAAAGCACTAAAAATCTATCAAACCGCCAATCAGTCGCTGGCGGAATGTGATGTTTTACTCGCTCTTGGATATAGTTATATCTGGCAGGCAAAGGTTGTGAGCAAGAAGCCTGACTACATAGCGGTAGCAAACCTCTTAGACTTAAGTGAATTACAGTTTCAGACACTTTCAAATAAAGCTAATTGTCTAGCTGATGTAGGTTGGCAATGGTTGAGTCTAGCAGGATTATCTCAGGTCATGGGCGAACGGCAGAATTATGCCTATCTTTCCGGGGACTACAACCTCTCTGCTTCATGGGCTTTGAAGGGATTAGAAATTAACGATCGTATTACCAATATAGCTCGAAAATCAAATCAATCTGATTTAATTCAAAATTCACTGATCAATAGATTAGATCATCAGAATTCTTTAATCCTAGCCTATATCGCTCTCAATAAAAATGCTGAGGCATTCAAGATCTCTCAGGAAGCCCAATCGATCATTGCTGAATTTAAGAATCAGCCTCATTATCAGCTTGATCGACTTGGACAGAGAGAAGATACACTAAATATAAATATTGCTAATATTTATAATGGACAGCTACGGAGCATTGATATTCATAAGGTCCCAGATCTGGGAATCGAACTTAACCAAAAAATTATTCAAGCAAGACAACGTTTAAAGCAAGAGAACTCTAGAGAAACAGAAGTTCTAGCGCTCATGAATATTGCACAGATCTATCAAGATCAGGGTTCATACAAGGAAGCTCTAGACTATTATCAGAAAGCATTAGAGATTCCCCAAATTACTGCTGTTGTATCAAGTCTCGCACTGACTGAAATGGGCAATCTATACAGCCAGCAAGGAAATTTTAGTCAAGCCTTAACAAAGTATGAACAAAGCTTGAAGCTAGCTCCTGTAGACACCCAGTCAATAATTCTGCTAGGCATTGCCAATATTTATAGTAACCGTGGGGATTTTCTCGGGGCGATTGCTCAGAATCAGAAGGCCCTAGCCATTTCAACTCAGATTTATAATAGCTATTCTCAAGGGACTGTAACCCAAGAAGCGATTCGATATTTCTGTGCCAGCCGGAGAAACTACAATTTTGATGCCTGCTCAAATCCTGATAAACCACCAGTTGGTAATGATTTAAATGTTTGGAAGGAATTACTTAGCACCAATGCACTAGCCCAAGCATCCAGTATATCCACAGCTGCAAACAACTTAGGTGTTATTTACAGTGCACAAGGAAATTATCTTCAAGCATTAGAGGCATTTTTACAATCTGATGATTGGCAGAAAAAAGACAAATCTGGACTATCTAGTAGTGTGACTTTAACGAATATGGCAGATGTTTCGATGAATTTGGGGGATTTTGCTGGGGCTAAGAGACTGATTCACCAATCAATTCAGCTAGCTGAGCAAACAGGAAATCAAGCTAAAATCGGATCAGTCTACCAAAATGCAGGTCGAATTTATAGTGCGATCGGTGATGATGCGAAAGCCATGGCCTCCTATCAAAAGGCATTAACGATCGCCAAGGAACTAAATATGCCTAGCGAAAAAGCTTTAACTATAGGTTCTATGGGAAATCTCTACAGCCATCAAGGAGATTTTACCCAAAGTCTATCTCTGCTCAATCAGTCCCTAGGCATCACACAAAAATATCAGCTGCGATCGCAGGAAAGTCAAGCAATGGATAGTATTGGAACCATCTATCGTCTGCTAGGGCAATTTGATCGCGCCCTTGAGTTTCAAAATCAAGCATTGAAGATTTCCCAAGAGATTGGCACAGTACCTAATACAATTTCAATCATGGCAGAAATTGCCACAATCCAGCGTGAAAAAGGTGAATTTAATCGGGCGGAAAAAACCTACCAAGAGACGTTAATAATTGCAGAAAAAATCGGCGATCTATATCATACAAGTCGAATTCATCTCAGCCTAGCCAAACTAAAAATTGAAAAAAATCAATCTCAAAAGGCATTAGAGCATGTCCAAAAAGGACTGAGTATTCAGCAAAAAGTAGGTGCAAAACCACTTGTTGCGCAGATGCTAGAAGTCCAAGGCCAAATCCAAACCCAACTCAATCAGCCCCAAGCTGCATCTAGTCTCCAAAGGGCAATAGCCCTGCAAACCAGCATCGGCGAAGGCCCTGACCTCGCTAGCAGTAAAGCTAGCCTCGCCACCTACTATGCCAAACAAAACCAACCCGAACTCGCGATTGCCCACTACAAACAATCTATCCAAACCTACGAAAAAATCCGCAAAGGACTTGTTTCTCTACCAAAAGATCAGCAACAATCCTACACCGAAACCGTTGCCAAAACCTACCGCGACCTTGCCAATCTATTACTGAAAAACGATCGCATCCTCGAAGCCCGCCAAGTGATCGAACTCTTGAAACTCCAAGAACTCGACGACTACAGCCACGACACCCGAGGCCAAGCGTCTCCCCTCTCTATACTCAAAGCCGAAACCGAACTCCTTAACGCTTTTAATCATCAAGTTACCGCTAAATACACCAGCCTCTTCCAAGTCACCCAAGAACTCGAAACCCTCCGCAGCCAGTCCGAACAATCACCTGCTACCCAAAAGCGCATCCGCGACCTCGAAACCCTCGAAACCCAAGGCAACGCGATCGCCACCCAATTCCTAGACGATCCCACCGTCAAAGCCCACATCCAAAAGCTCCAAACCAATGATAAAACCCTTGCCCCCAGCGACGACAATCTCAACCAGCTCACCGAAAGCCTAGCCAGCCTCAAGCAGTCTAACCAAACCGCCGCAATCTTCTATCCCCTCGTCTTCGACGATCGCCTAGAGCTACTCCTAATCACTCCTAACGGCCCACCCCTCCGCCGTACAGTCAAAATCGATCGCGCAACCATCAACGCAACCATCAACCAATTTGGGCTGGCCCTCACCGATCCTGACAGCAGTCCCAAATCCAGCGGTCAACAGCTTTACCAATGGTTAGTTAAACCGATCGAAGCCGATCTTAAAGAAGCTGGCATTAACACCTTGATCTATTCCCCCGATCGGCGCCTTCGCTCCGTCCCCCTGGCTGCCCTCCACGACGGCCAACAATGGCTAATCGAAAAATACCAAATCAGCCACATCACCTCCACCAGCTCCACCAACCTCACCACGCGTCGCGAGGCCACACCTAAAGTCCTCTCCGGCACCATTTCCGATCAAAGCGATCGAGCCTACAAAGTCCAACTGCCCAACAGTCCCACCGCCTATGATTTCCAAGGACTTCCCGCTGGAAAAATCGAAATCAACGCGATCAACCAGACCATCAGTGGTTCCAGAAGCCTAATCGAAACTGACTTCAGCAGCGATCGCCTTCGCGACAATGCCAGCCAATACAACATCCTCCATCTAGCGACCCATGGCTACTTCGAGCTGGGCCAACCTGAAAACTCCTTCCTTCTATTTAGCCAACCCGACAGCCAGGGCAAAAACTACGCCACCATCACCGACATCCGCAAATGGAAACTACGCAGCATCGATCTTGTCACCCTCAGCGCCTGTCAGACTGCGATCGCCCCTGAAAAATTGGATGAAAAGCTCGGCATCCTCGGCATCAGCCATGAATTCGAGCGAGCCGGAGCGCGATCGACCATTGCCTCCCTCTGGCGCGTCAACGATCGCAGCACCGCCCTCTTCATGCAATCCTTCTATCAAAACCTATCCCAAGGCAAAACCAAAGCCGAAGCCCTCAAAAATGCCCAGACTACCATGCTCCGTCTCAACACCACCGACACTGTTACCCAAGCCTACAAACAACTCGATCGCAGCCTCCCCATCAACAAGACTACCCCCGGCCCAACCAGCTCCGAAAAATCCACGGGCTACAGCCACCCCTACTACTGGGCACCCTTCATCTTGATCGGCAACAGCCTGTAATGAATGATTGCCACCCCAATTTAGCCTAAGGATTTTCCTGAAGCACCCCTGCCAAAATATCTAAAATTTGGCCCAAGTCATTGGGAACCCGATAGAACGTCGTGTCTTCACTAATCACCTTCGCCCGCCGATCGAGCCTGCCAAACCGCCAAAGGTCCCCCGTCGTCACAGCCCCATACAGTGTTTCCCCCTGGGTAGAGGATCGCAAATCCAAAGCTGCCAGCTCTGCCGCGAGTTGAGTAAACCCTCGGGTCAGATCGGACTGTTTCGCTTCGATCACCAGAATATGCGTCGTATCGGAGGTTTCAATATAGTAATCTAGATTCCCCTTCAGCCATTGATTAATCGACAGATTGTACTCGTCATTCAGCATGACTTCTAAATAGTCACAAACTTCAGCCAGAATCGGAAAGATAAAAATTTCCCGCCGGGTAATCTCAGCCACGGGCCTGACCCATTTAAGATTCCGGTTGAGATAGGTCGTCAAATACTCAAGCCTCGATTGAATCCCAGAGTCAATCGGGAGATTCAGCGGCGCTCTCTCGAAGGTATAGCCCAGATCTCCCACAACATCTTGAATCGAAAAAGGCAGATCAAAATACTTGCTAAAGGTATAGCTTTCCTGGGGATTGAGTACTTTGAACTGTTCAGGATTCATGTCAGCTTAAGAATGGATCCTTACCATTGTAGATCAGAAACAATCCTCTAAATTGCATAACTATTCTCTCGGCAGAACGATAGATGAACAGAAGGCCACACGAGCCGAACACACATTCATCTATCTAGAGCCATGAAACCCACACCAGCAATCCTCGCAACCCTCGCCCTCATTCTCACCCCCGCGATCGCCCAAGCCAACGATCTCGCCCAAGCCAACGACCTCACCCAAGTCACCTCCGTATCCCAACTCTCCGACGTCCAACCCACCGACTGGGCCTTCACCAGCCTCCAGTCCCTCGTCGAACGCTACGGCTGCATCGCAGGCTATCCCGATCGCACCTTCCGAGGCAATCGCGCCCTCACCCGCTACGAATTCGCTGCGGGACTCAACGCCTGTCTCGATCGCGTCAACGAACTCATCAGCAGTGGTTCCGCAAATAGCGTCAAACGCGAAGACCTAGATACACTGGCCCGCCTCCAAACCGAATTTTCTAAGGAACTCACCACACTTAAAGGCCGTATTGATAATCTCGAACTCCGCACCAACCAACTGGAAAAAACTGCCTTCTCCACCACCGTAAAACTCAACGGAATTACCACGATCGGCATCCAAGGCCGCACAGGCTCGAATATCGATTCCTTCCCCGTCGATGGCACCCCCGACACCCGCGATACGAGTAATCAAATCAACATGATTTACTCCACCAACCTGTCCCTCACCGGAGCCCTCAGCCCCAAAACCAGATTTGTTATTGGCCTTCAAGCCGGAAAAGGCAGCACCTCACCGTCCCTGAGCCAAGACGTCGCCCTCTCCTACGAAGGCAACACCGATGGCCAGCTCCGGATTAGCGATCTGGCAATCCAGCATATGCTTACCCCAAAACTCGCCCTGACCGTCGGAGCCGAAGGCATCAGCCCCGTCACCGTATTCCGGGGTCCCGATCGCTTTGAAAGTGCCGCCACAGGATCTCTAGGACGCCTCACCCAGCGCAACCCGAACCTCAACTCCCCAGGCGGTTCAGGCATCGGCCTCGACTGGCAGGCCACCCCTTGGCTCAGCTTCCAAGGGGTCTACGCCGCCAACAGCAACAGCGCCTCCAATCCCACGGCTAAAAACGGCCTATTCAACGGCCAATACACCCTAGGCGCCCAGGCGATCATCTCCCCCAGCCGCAACCTCGACCTCTCCCTCCACTACCTCAACAGCTACAGCCCCGACGGCAACCTCGGCCTCGGCGTCGGCGAAAACCAAATCACCCCCAACGGCGAACCGATCAAAACCGACCTCTACGGCGCCAGCCTCGCCTTCCGCCTCTCCCCCAAAGTCACCCTGGGCGGCTGGGCCGGATTCACCAATTCCCGCATCCCCGGCGAAGAAGGCAGTGCCAAAACCTCCCATTGGATGGCCTACGCCAACTTCCCCGACCTCTTCGGCTCCGGTAACCTCGGTGGACTTTACGTCGGCCAAGCCCCCCGCATCACCAGCAGCACCTTCGGCTCCGGACTAAATATCCCCAACCTGCTCGAAGGCGGCAACGGTGACAGCGGCGGCCAAAAGCGAGCCTCCACCCATGTCGAAGCCTTCTGGCGCTGGCAGCTCAACGATCGCCTATCCATCACCCCCGGCGTGATCGCCATCTTCAACCAAGGCAACGCAGGCAGCGACACGACCTACATCGGTGCCCTGCGGACCTCCTTCAGCTTCTAGTCCCGGAATTTTGACACCCAACCCCCACTAATTCAATCATGAAAACATCCATTCTCTTGCTCAGCTCCGGTTTACTGCTCGCCTGCTCCATGCCTGCCCTAGCCCAACAGGTCCCAATCACAGGCGGCAGCGGGCGATTTGGAGGAGCCAGGTTCATGTCGCCCACCACAGGTGCAATCATCGATCGCTGCTGTAATCAGCCCACAGGCACCACCGACAATCGCGGCACCTTTTACCAAAACAACAACGTCCAATCGGCGATCATTCGCACCCAGCTCGGGAATATTCCCACCAATGCCCGGATCGAAACCACGATCAATCCAGCGCTGAACAATGCTTTTAACCGACCCGTGGCGGTGGGCGATCGCACCGAAATTCCCGTCCGCCTTTCCTTCCGCCTGCCATCGGCCAACGGCGGCTCGGTATTTTTCAACCGATTGCCTGCAAGGATCAATGCAACCTTTACTGAAGTTCCAACGGCAACAGGTACACCGATTCGGGAATATATTTCACCAAACTACCTGTTCACTGAAGTTGGGCGGGTGAATGCACCGGGTGCCACAGCAGTGGTGCGGCGGGAAACGGATGTGAATGTGGTGCAATATACGAATGGCGAACCCAAAGATATCACCGTTGTCAATCGCACGATTCCCGCTGCGGATTTTACGCAATACCGTGAGGGAACTTCCTACACCGGAGACTACAAATTTGACATCACAGGCGGAAACGCCGGATCGATCGACACCACAATATTCACCAACGCCCAAGGCAATCAACCCACCCCAGCAGGCGGTCCACCGATTCCCAGTACGAAAAATCCCAAAGTCCATTTCATCGTACTTAAACCCGAGGCAAAACCAACCACCGAAAAACCAACCACCGACCCCAACTACCAGGTCTTTGGCACCACCGTAGTTTATGTCTCCCCCCAAACGATCGATACCCCCGTCCTCGGCAATGATGTCAAAGTTGCCTACAATACGGGCTACGACGACAAAGGATCGCGATCGAACTGCAAATGCCAAGGCGATGTCGTCCTGATCGACCAGCAAAGGAACCTCTACGTTCCCGTCGGGGTCCCCAGCCGTATCTTCCCCGGCCTGATGGGCATGCAGCAAATCAAGCCCTAAACCCTCGATCGCAGCCAATCGATTGCCCCGGCCACCGTCTCGACAGTCTCACTCTCCGGGATCGCCGGACGATCGATCATCACTACCCCCAAGCCCAGCTGCCTCGCCGCCTCAATCTTGGCGTAGGTGGCTGGGCCACCGCTGTTTTTACTCACCACCAGATCAATGGCATGGCGCTTGAGAATTGCCAGCTCACTGTCCAAATAGTAGGGTCCCCGATCGAGCAAAACCACCCCCTCAGGTACAGCCCCCTCCGCTGGCTCAATCATCCGCATCAAAAACCACCGCTCCGCCAGCCCCGCAAAGACCCCCACCTCCTGCCGCCCAATCGTCAAAAACACCCGCCGCCCTTCCCCCTGCTCCACCGCCGCCGCCGCCGCTTTTAAATCGGGCACCACCGACCAGCGATCGCCCACCATGCTCTGCCAAGGCGATCGCACCAGCATCAACCGAGGAATCCCCAATTGCTCCGCCGCCAGCGCCGCATTCCGAGAAATCTTCCCAGCAAAAGGATGGGTCGCATCAATCACGAGCCCCACCTGCCGCTCCCGCAGGTAATCCACCAGCCCCTCCACTCCCCCAAAGCCGCCAATCCGCGTCGCCACCGACGCCATGGTCTGGGGATTTTGGGTTCGACCCGCCAGCGATAGCTGTACTGTGAGCTGGGGCAACTGGGCCACGGCGGTTTTGGCCAACATTGTCGCCTCGCCCGTACCGCCTAAAATCAGAATCCGCATGGTGTTATCGTATCCCTAGGAAACCCAGTACCACCCTAGCACCATGAAAGCACTTGTCACAGGCGCCAATGGATTTACCGGATCGCACCTCGTACAAGCCCTACTCGATCGAGGCGATCAAGTCACGGCCTACGTGCGCCGAGGGAGCGATCACAGCCGCCTACCCACCCACTCGGCCCTCACCTATGCCTACGGCGACATCACCGACGAAACGGCCCTCACTACAGCAATGCAGGGTATCGATACAGTGTTTCACATCGCCGCCTACGTGGAACTGGGCCTAGTGAATGTCGATCGCATGCGCACCGTTAACGTCGAGGGCACCCGCACCGTGATCGCCGCCATGGAAAAAGCAGGCGTCCAAAACCTCCTCTATTGCAGCACCATCGGCATCTACGGCGACACCCAGGGCAAAACCATCGACGAGACCTTCCAGCGCCAGCAGGTGGGCTTCTCCTCCGCCTACGATGAAACCAAATTTGCAGCCCAGCTCCTAGTCAACCAAGCCGCCAGTCGGCTGCGCGTCGTGAGTGTGATGCCGTCGGGGATTTTCGGGCCAGGCGATCCCCACTTTGGACCTGTGGTGGAAAGTTTTAGAAAAGGCAAGCTCAAGGTCTGGGCCGGGGGCGATCGCATCACTGGCATTGTCCATGTGGATGATTTGGTCGATGGAATGTTGCGGGCCATCGATCGGGCCGCCTCTGGCGGCATGTACATCCTGTCCGCCGGGGATCTCTCTACGCGCGAGATGTTTGAGATTTTCAGCCAGGCCTCGGGGGTCAGGCCTCCCTATGAGGCCCCTAAGGTTGTCGTGCGGATCGTCGCGAACCTGCTGGATGGGATCGGTCGCATCGTGAGGTGGCAGCCCCCCATCGATCGGGAACGGGCGCATTACGTATACGATCGCTGCGTCCGAGTGTCGGGCCAAAAAGCCATGACCGAGCTGGGATGGCAGCCCAGGTCACCCCGGCAGACCCTTAAGGAGCTGCTCTAGGCTTCCTCCTGGATCTGCAAAAAACCAGCCCTAGCCATGGTAGTGGAGACAGCGGCTGCACGAGTCGCGACCCCGAGCCGGACGTAGATATTTTCGAGGTGTTTTTTCACGGTTTTAACACTGCAGCCTAGATGTTCGGCGATCCAGCAGTTGTCTTTTCCCTGGGTCACCAGCAGCATAACCTCGGCCTGACGATGGGTCAGACCGAGGCGCTGGATCATGCCTACAGGGTGATTGGGAATTACAATGTCATCTTCCTTGGGGCGCAAGGGTCGGAGGGGCTGAGGCGGCAGATGGCTGTGGGCCTTCCAGATCTGTTCCGCTCGCCAAATATGGGGCCGTAGATAGATCATGAACAGTTGCTCTCGGATGGTAAAGAGTTCCTCTTTTCGAGAGAAAAACAGGGCAAACTCGGCCCGTGGTTCCGTTGGATGGAGCTGGGCCGGGATGACGGGCAGCATCACATGGCGAATCGATCGCTCTACCGTACAGCTATCCAAATCGCGCAACACCAATAGCTCAGGGATGCCGCCATCTCCTAGGCTACGGATATGCCTAGACTTAGCATAGAGCTGGGCAGACTGTTCGACTAGCTGGCATTGATCTTGGTCGATGTTCGTACGGTTAAGATATTCCAGGGACCAGCCCTCTGACAAAGCAACATGGGCAAGTCCATCGAACTCAATGCCAATTTGTAGACATTGAGCTAGGTGTTCTTGAAAGTTTAAGCCGGGTTGGATGGCATAGAGTTCTTCCAAAAAGGGAAACAGTATCTGTAGGGTTTGGGGCTGTAGATCTTTCATAGCAATATTATCTCGGCAAGCAGGAGCAGTAGAGCGGCGGGCAACTCGATCGGAGTAAGGGTCATCAGGCGCGGAGCACAGGCAACTAGCTACTACGTCCAACAGTTTGGATTTATGCAGGTGCTGAGGGTAAGTTCAGCCTCATTCAGGGGTCTCAGCTTAAGGCGGGAAATACCCTCAGTGTAGGGACTTAAGCCAGTTGTGTTCGAGAAGACTTCCTAGACGTTTCTAGGCAGGGGAAGTTCACCGACTTGAGTGAGAATCGGATTCAAACAAATCTGGA
>JAAUSA010000154.1 GCA_012031975.1 Alkalinema sp. RU_4_3
CGTGGTGCTGCCGTAGTTTGGGCGCAAGTTTAGTCAGCGCATTGTTGAGTTTGACCTCATTCACATCCTGGTCGCCCCGGATCGAAACCAAGACTGCCGCGTTCATGCCACTGTCGAAGGTGACCTGGTAAAGGACATTCTTCACCGTGGCCGTGGGGTCACAGTTAAGGGCGGCGCAAACCCTGGCGATCGTTTTCGTCTGTGGCGTTTCCTTCTTCTCGTAGCTAGTAAAGGGAGAAGGGACGGCATCAGGGGCGATCGAAACCGCTTTCTCCACGTTGGCGGCGTACTTTTCATCCTCGGTGTAGAGAATGTCGTCTTCGCCCACATCGGCCAGCACCATGAATTCCTGGGATCCGGAGCCGCCGATCGCCCCGGAATCTGCCTCCACGGCCCGGAACTTCAGTCCGGTGCGGCGCAGAATGTTGCAGTAGGCGTCGTACATGTCCTGGTAGGTTTCCTTCAGGCTGGCCTCATCCGTATGGAAGGAATAGGCATCCTTCATAATGAACTCCCGCCCCCGCATCAACCCAAACCTTGGGCGAATCTCATCCCGGAACTTGGTTTGGATCTGGTAGAGGGTCTGGGGCAACTGACGGTAGGACTGAATCATCTGCCGCGCCACATCCGTCACCACTTCTTCGTGGGTCGGTCCAAGGCTGAGTTCGCGATCGTGGCGATCGGTCAGGGAAAACATGATTTTCTCGGCCTTTGTATAGGTGTCCCAGCGCCCCGATTCCTTCCAGAGTTCGGCGGGTTGAACCTGGGGCATGAGGATTTCCTGGCCGTTTTTGGCGTTCATTTCCTCGCGGACGATCTGGGAGATCTTCTGGAGGACGCGCCACATTAGGGGCATGTAGGTGTAGAGACCGCTCCCGGACTGTCGAATGTACCCGGCCCGAAGCAGCAGCTTGTGGCTGGGGACCACGGCCTCCTTCGGATCCTCTTTCTGGGTGACAAACAACATCTGGGAAATACGCATAATTGCCTTAAAAACTAGTTACATGAAATCAGATAGCTAGTCTAGAACAATTTCAGGCGATCGGGCGCGTGGTTTCTCTGACTTAGCGCGGGTCATCTACTAGGTTGAGCCGGCGATCGTCCCCCGAACTCGTAAACTTAACCCGCTTACCCGCACTGACCGTCGTGGTTTTCATCTCAGCGCAGCGGACGCAGGTGGGATAGGTGACGGTGAAGGCGTCCCGGCGGCGCAGATCGATCGAGTCCCCGGAGTGTAGACGGTAGCTCTCGCCCTCGACCCGGATGGAGAAACCTCGCTCGGTGGGGTTGCTGATGCGGCTGCGGTAATATTCGTTGGTGTCCAGTAGGTAGCTCTTGAGGACTTTGCCATTGGGGCATTTGAAGGATTTGCGATCGCGCAGATCGGCACAGACATTGTTAGAGACAGAGCTGTTGGCGCAGGTTTGGTCCTCCTGCCAAGTGGCGTTGCGCTCGATGGTGCGGAGATTGCGATCGATCACCGCCGTGAACCGCCCGGTCTGAATCACCTGTTTGCGCTCCATAATCTCATACTCAAACTCATTCTCCCCCGGCATCACGCGAAACCGCTTCGAAGAATGCTCGGTGCCAAACTCCATCTGGGTGGCTTCGGAGCTGCGGCCCTTTTCGTATTCGCGATTGGTGAAGGGACTGGGGGATCCGAGGCCTCGGGTGACGTTGCGGACGACGACGCGGCGCTTGTCACCCGTGGGGGTCTGACTGGATGTGAAACGGGCATTTTTGGTTTCGGCTTCGACTCCCGGACAGTCGCCTGTGTATTGGGTTTCGTTCAGAGTCGTACGGTTGAGGTCACGTTCGCCCTGGAACTCTAGGCCGATTTCCGTGGGGGATTGGGCTGGGGCGATTGCTGTAGTGATTACAATAAGTGCGCTTGAACTAATCAGTGCGAGGGTGGCGTTGAATGGTTTCATGGGATTGAGCTATGTCTAGAAGAATGTTGCTTTTGGGCTATACCGCAGGGGATGACAGTTTATGCAGTTAGGGTGCTGAGTTTACATAACGTACGACATCTACTTTTCCGCAGAATTGCCCCGGTTTCCGGACAATCTTGATACCCGAGGAGAGACCGATAGTTCTTTTTGCGGGGTTTGTGCAAGAAGTTTCTTGAAGATCATTGACAGGCCGAGCCATTATCAGGAGAATAGGGCGACTAACGGGGCGCGTTCCCCTGATGCCCCTGTTGACCTGAATTGTTTATCGCCACTTGCCCCCGACTCCTATGAACTCTAACGTTTCTCTCCTGGCTGAATTGCCTGAATCCCTCCACAAAGCGCTGAAGGTCTATCTCGACAAAAACACCGACTGGGACCAGGACCGGGCGATCGCCGCTGCCCTCTCCCTCTTCCTGATGCAAAACTCCCAGGATGCCCAGGCCAGCCGCAATTATCTGGACTCGTTGATGGGTTAGGAAGATTACGAAACGTTAACCCTTGGCTAGAAAGCTTGGGTGCGATCGCGTCCATCCCTAATAATTAACTTAACTCTTTAAGATTGTTCTTTGGGATATGGCTTACTTCTGGTTCAAGGCGTTTCATATTGTCGGCTTTGTCTCCTGGTTCGCGGGGTTGTTCTACCTGCCTCGGCTGTTTGTGTACCATGCGGAGGCGCGGGAGCAGATGGTGGAGCCAGCACGATCGATCCTGACGGAGCAGTACAGCCTGATGGAAAAACGGCTATACGGAATTATTATGAATCCGGCCATGGTGGTGACCCTAGCGATGGCGGCGGCCATGGTGATCACGATGCCGGACCTACTGCACCAGACTTGGCTCCATGTGAAGATGGGACTCGTGGTGGTCCTGGTGGCCTATCACTTCTTCTGCAAACGGATCATTGGCCAGCTTGAGTCGGGCATTACCCCCTTCACCTCGAAGCAGTTCCGTTGGATGAATGAGTTTCCGACCTTCTTCCTGGTCGTCGTGGTGATGCTAGCGGTCTTTAAGAACGACATCCCGACCAGCGCAACGGGCTACGTCATCCTAGCCATGGTCGTCGCCTTTGCCGCCAGCATCCAGCTCTACGCCCGCAAACGCCGTCTAGACGCAGAGAAAAAGTTAGCCGAACAGCAAGCAGTGGTTTAAGACCTCTGGTAGGGGCGCGTATCCCGCGCCCGCAATCTATGCCCCCAACGATCAACCATCAACTTCACCCCATCGCAGTTTACAATTCTAAAGCTTTGTTTGCGTGATGGAGTGATCGATGAACGAGTTACCCCGGAAGGTGATTGGTGCTGCCGTGATTTGGCGCGACGGGAAAATCCTGATCGATCGCCGCAAACCCGGCGGAGCCATGGGCGGACTATGGGAATTCCCCGGCGGGAAAGTCGAACCGGGCGAAAGTATTTCTGACTGTATTTTGCGGGAAATCCGCGAAGAACTGGGTATCACCATAGCGGTAGGGGAACCCCTGATCACGATCGAGCACACCTACGAAACCTTCACCGTCGTGCTGCATGTTCACCATTGCCAGCATGTTGATGGCGAACCCCAGCCGATCGAGTGCGATGAGATTCGCTATGTGTCTGTGGCGGAACTCGATCGCTATGAATTCCCCGCCGCCAATGTCGAAATCATCAATGCGCTCAAACAAGCGGCATAACCCATGGTCAGCCAACCTCTCAAGCCCAAGAACCACCTCAAGCTCGCCTCCAATAAGCATCCCCTCTCCTGGGGTGCCCCCACGGCTGACCTCCGAGGTCCAGTGATCGCTACCCTGACTAAGGAACGCAATGCGATCGGCAGCCACGGCGGCTCCTACAGTCTCTACCGCGCCCTGGGTGTCGCCTCTGGCCAGTTGGATCCTACTCACCGCCCCGACTTGAGCGATACCGAACCAACGGTGACGATCAGCCCAAACCCCGCCTGGGAGAACAGGACGCAGATTGTCTCGTTTGATCCCTGGGGCGCGGAGCGCTTTGTTCCACTGCTGGCGCGGGGCTACGACATCCGCCCAACGATCGCCATCACCCAGGCCCATATCAATCTGCCGGAAATCCAGGCGGCGATCGCTTCTGGCGTTTTACCTGTAGACGGAACGATTGTCAAAGCAGCGGGCGATCTGTATGTGACGAAGATTGCGATCGATCCGGTCTGGTATTTACCCGGTGTCGCAAAACGTCTAGGTGTAGATGAATTGACCCTACGCCGCGTTATCCATGAGCAGACAGGTGGAATGTTTGCCGATTTAATCCAACGGCGGGATTTAAAGGTATTTTTACCACCGATCGGCAACAGTACCCTGTACATCTTCGGTAACGTTAATAAAATTACTGACGAAACCACGAAGATTACCGTGCGAGTGCATGATGAATGCAATGGTTCCGATGTTTTTGGCTCTGACATTTGCACCTGCCGTCCCTACCTGGTTCAAGGAATTCAAGAAGCAGTAGAAATGGCTCAGTCGGGGGGTGTCGGGATTGTAGTTTACCTCCGCAAAGAAGGTCGAGCCCTAGGAGAAGTAACGAAGTTTCTTGTCTACAATGCACGTAAACGCAAGGGCGATCGCGCTGAGACCTATTTTGAGCGCACAGAATGCGTGGCAGGTGTTCAGGACTTGCGCTTCCAGATTTTAATGCCGGATATTCTGCATTGGCTGGGCGTACGGCGGATCGATCGCCTAGTCTCCATGAGCGATATGAAATACAACGCAATCGTCGGGGCGGGGATAAAGGTAATCGATCGCATTGCCTTCCCAGAGGACCTGATTCCAGCGGACGCCCAGGTGGAGATGGCGGCAAAAAAGGCGGCGGGGTATTATAGTGCGATTGCTGAAACAGTAGATTTATCGGTAGAAGGACGCGCCTTGAGAGAGTGAGCGATCGGATACCTTCATAGGCTGACCTTGAAATTTCGCTAGCATTGGATTTCATAATGTATATTAGTTGAAATTTCAATGGACTGGTTGCTAGGGAAATTGGCGCCTTATGAGTAGGATGATTTTATCTTCTTAAGTTGTTAACGACGGATTTGAAGGTTTGTTGTTTGAATAAGTCGATTTATCCCATTCCCTGGAGTTGATGCCTCATGAAATATAACAAAGTTAAATTTCCCTTAGCTGGCGCAGCCTTAGCTGTATTGTTGCAATTTCCAGCCTATGGTGATACGCCAGTTGCTGCGACGAAAATTTCCAAAATGGCACCGTCGAGTGGTCAGGCCACCTTGGTTGTCAATAATAACATTACTGAGGCAGAGGTCCTGGCCGCGCAGAAAGCTTGGGGCGACGCTTTGGTAGCGATTTCGACGACCTATGAGGAGAAGGGGCTGGCGGCAGCTAAGGCATTGGCAGAAAAGATTATTGATGCAGCCTATGGCTATCAGTTTGGTGCAGTGCTATTTAAGCCTACGCTAACGACGGCTCCACAGACTTTCCGGACGACTAAGGCTGGGGCCTTGGCCTATTTTGTCGGTGACGATCCGGCGTTCCCGAAAGATAAGGGTTTTGCTCTGAAGGGTTGGCGTCAGGTGGAGATCCAGAATGCTGCGATCTTCATTGAAGGTGATGTGGCGACCACCATGGGGAATGTGCTGATCACAGACAAGACAGGTAAGGTAACCACCGTTGATAAGACCTGGAAGTTCCTCAAGGATAGCAATGGCAAACTGCGGATTGTGGTACACCATTCTTCCCTGCCCTACAGTGACAAATAAGCAACGTCCCTAGGCTGACTTGATCGAACCCAACACCTTAATTGTGTGTTGGGTTCGATGTATTTGCCTGGGGCGATCTAGTACCATGGGGTCTGACTTCTCCGGGACCGAACCCTCATGGACAAAATCCTCTACCTCGCGATCACCAACCATGGCTTCGGCCATGCCACCCGCGCCGCCTCTATTGCCGGAACCATCCAAACCCTGGACCCAGAGATCACCATCATCATCGCCACTACGGCCCCGCGATCGGTCCTCGAATTCTACCTGCCCGGCCCCTTCATCCATCGCCCCCGCAGCTTCGACATCGGCGTCCTCCAGGCCGACAGCATCACCATGGACCTCCCCGAAACCCTAAGACAACTCCAAACCATCCGCGCCAACGCCCCTAGGCTAATCGCCTCCGAAGCCAACTACCTCAGACAAAACCGCGTCGGCCTCGTCATGGCGGACATTCCTCCGCTTGCTGCTCCGATCGCCAAGGCCGCAGGCATCCCCGCCTGGCTGATGGGTAACTTCGGCTGGGACTTTATCTACCGCGACTTCACCGATCGCCTCCCCGAATTCGCGACAATCGCCGACTGGATGAGCGAATGTTTCAGCCAAAGCGATCGCCTCTTCCGCATGCCCTTCCATGAACCCATGGCGGCGTTTCCTTCGATCACAGATGTGGGCCTCACTGGAGCCGATCCTCGGGCCAGCGCAGAAGAAGTAATCGCCGCCTTTGATCTCGGCGAGATTCCCCAGGAGAAACGGATTTTGATGACCTTTGGGGGCTTGGGGCTCGATCGCATTCCCTATGAAAGGGTATTAAACTTTCCAGACCATCGGTTTATTTGCTTTGACCTGACAGCACCGGAGTTACCTAATCTAATTCGAGTTGATGACCAACACTATCGCCCGATCGACTTCATGCCCCTCTGCGGAAAGATCATTTCCAAACCTGGCTACAGCACCTTCTCCGAAGCCTGTCGATTTGACCTGCCGATTATCAGCCTAATCCGCGAAGGTTTTGCCGAGGCCCCCATCATGCTAGAAGGTCTCCAAAACCACATGCCCCACCAAATCATTACCCCTGAGCAGTTCTTCCAAGGTGATTGGGACTTCCTGCATCAGCCGATGAACCCACCTAGGACTGATGTGAAACTAGATAAGGGTGGAAATGAAGCGATCGCCCAGGCCGTGGTGGACTTCTTTATTTCCTAATTGGGAAAGAGATGATCAATTTCTAACGTCCCAATTTTTTGACCTTCTAACAAAACATCAATATTTCCTTTGGAGTAAATCAGCTTTGATTGAAAGCCTTTGGGAGCAGGTTTTGTATAGACTTCAAGTTGGCGATCGACCAGATTGACAATCCAGTAGGTAGCAATTCCAGCCTGGGCATAGATTGTTTGCTTGAGGGTGCGATCGCGATCGAGGGTTGAATCGGCGACTTCTACGATTAGAGCGATGTTATCCGGCCCTGGATGACAGTCCTGGTAGTCACGGGTGTTCCCTCGAATGATCGCGACATCGGGTTCAGGTTCGCTATCGGACAGCGTAATCGGTTCCTGGGTCTGAAGGTTCAATCTGCCATCCCCCGTCTCGCCAGTATGGGTTTAACCGCCCAGCAAATCGCTGAAGCCCTAAGCCTTCCGCTCACTGAAGTCGAGGGACAATTGCCAAGCGATGCGCATTAAGCAGCCTATCGGGGCGATCGCCGATTGAATTCCACCACTCGCCTTGCCCCTGTCTCCATCGACACCACATCCGCCTCATCATTCTCCCGCGCCACCCGAACCAAAATCGCCGCCGACATCAAACTCGCCATCATCGAGCTGCCCCCATAGCTCCACATCGGGAAGGGTAACCCCGTCGTCGGAATTGCGCCTGTATCCACCGCAATATGCAAAAGCGCCTGGCCGACAATTAAGACCATAATACCGATCGCCACCAAAGAATGCACCGTATTGCGCGCCTTAGTCGCAATCCACAATGCTAGCGACGCATAGCCCGCCATCATCAGCAGCAGCAAAATACCGCCGATTAACCCAAACTCCTCTGCAAATACCGCAAAAATAAAATCCGTATACTGAATCGGCAAAAAGCCCATCTTCTGCTGCGACTGCCCAAATCCCGATCCCGTAATCCCCCCCGAACTCACCGCGAGTAAACTCTGGGTCAACTGATAGCCATCCCCCGAAGAATCCGCCCAGGGGTTTAAGAATGACAAGATCCGTTTCCTTTGGTACTCTCGAAAGCTCACACTAATCGTCGCCAGCAGAATTCCACCACCTGCCGTCAATCCCATGTAAAACCCCGGCAACCCCGCCGCTAGGGCGATCATCCAGATCGTAATCCCACAAAGTGCCGTAGTACTGAGGTTTGGCTGCAACAGAATGCCGACAAGGACCACACCGAAAATGCTTAGCCAGGTGATGCGCGATCGCCAGGAAATACTATCCCACTGCCCAAAAATCCGCGCACTCTGCAACACCAAAAACGGCTTCACAAACTCCGACGGCTGCAACAAAAACGGCCCCAGGGGAATCCACCGGGCCGCCCCACCCACCGAGGTGCCAATTCCCGGCAAAATCGTCACAAAAATCAAGCCCAAAAACAGCAGCAACCCCCAATGGGCCACATTCAGCAGCCGCTTCAGCGGGTTGTGTACAATATAATTAAACCCCACCATCCCCAGCAGCAAATACAACCCCTGCCGCTTCAAGTAATACCACCCATCCCCCTTCTGCTCTGCAAACCCCGCCGGAAAGACGCCGAAAACATCACTAGCAGCCCCACCCCCAACCATAGAAACGTCAGCCATCTCAGCCAGCGGGCCTGGGTGCCCCAATTAGCGGCGGTGGTATCAAAAAAGGGGATGTATTGGCGCAATTTCACAGGCGGGAACTCCCTAACTAAAAAACTAATAGCTCTTAACCTTCGTGAGCACAGATTCTAAATCATCTAGCAGAAAAACGGCCACCCGGCCCGAATAGGCCACACCCTTATCCGTCTGGGCCAGCTCCAACCAGTAGCCATACTGCTCACCCTGGCGGACTTCGCCCTGGAGGTAGTTGTTGTTGTAGCCCTTGCCGACGACGAACCTAGGGGCCTTCTCGGCTGGGTATTTGTAGACGATCGTGGCGCGATCGAAGTCCTTCCCCACCTCCAACCCATAGATCGCCCGCAAAGACTCCTCCAGCCGCGCCTGGGTCAACCCATTCTGCACATCGAACAGGCTCAGGGTCTCGCCATGGATCCGGCCATCGTCCCGCTTGCCCTGGCGCAGGGTGCCGGGGACAAAAATCGAAGCTTCAAAGGTAAAGCGCTGGGCGGCGGAATTGTTGCGGCGGACCGTCAGGCGTTCCCCCACCTTAGGCCGGACCGTGGGATTGGAATTCATCCAGGCTAGGACTTCCTCCACCGTTTGGCCAGGTAGGGCCTGGGCCGAGGTTGCGCCGAGCAGTCCGAAGAGTCCGGCAAGAATCGATTGGGTTAGGGTTTTGTTCAGCATGAGATTAATCCTTTAGTCCGGTACCATCGCCACTTTAATCACCTTGCGATCGCGCATTTCCTCAAACACTCTCCCCAACTCACTCAACGGGGCTTGACCGCTGATTAGGAGTTCCAGGGGCGCTTGACCACTGTTGATGAACGCCAGGGCCGATCGCACAAAGGTGGGCGTGTTGTGGAAGACGCCTTTTAAGGTCAGCTCATTGTAGTGGAGTTGTTCGGTATTGACGGTAATTGTGGTGTTTTTGGGGCAGCCGCCGAACAGGTTGATGGTGGCACCGGGGCGACCACAGGCGATGGCGGTTTCCCAGGCGGTGGGCAGGCCCGTGGCTTCGATGACGATGTCTGCGCCCCAGTTTTCAGTATGTTTGCGGGTCAGGGCGGGCAGATCGGTCACCTCGCGGTGCAGATAGGTGTGGGTGGCTCCGAGTTGTTTGGCCACCTCTAGGCGAGCGGGACTGCCACCGACAACGATGATCTCGGAAGGCGGAGCGCTGAGGCTAAACCCGGATGCGAGGGCGGCGACGAACATGAGGCCGATCGCCCCGTCTCCCATTAAAAGGACGCGATCGCCGGGTTTGGTGTTTGACCTCGCAACACCATGGAGGACGCAGGCTAGGGGCTCGGTCATAGCGGCCATTTCAAAGGAGAGGCCTTCGGGGATCGGTAGGAGGTTTTGTTCGACGATCGGGGCTGGGATTTTCAGGAGGGGGGCAAAGGTGCCGTTGTTGAACAGCAGGTCCTGGCAGAGGGAATATTCCTGGCGCTTACAGAAGAAGCATTGGCCGCAGGGGGCTGAGTTGTTGGCGACGACGCGGTCTCCGATGTTCCATCCCTGGACGCCTTCTCCTAGGGCCACGATCGTCCCCGCAGCCTCGTGCCCAAACAGCGTCGGTGGCTTGAGCATCCGGGCATGGCCGCCCCGGCGCCAAACCTTGAGGTCGGTGCCGCAGGTGGTGGCGGCTCCCACGGCGATCACGATTTCGCCCATTCCAGGTTCTGGATCCGGAACCGTTTCAAGGCGGAGGTCTTCTTGTCCGTAGAGTACAGCGGCCAGCATGGAGATCGCAAAGGTGAGGTTTCTCCAAGATAGTATCAGGTGGTGGTTCAGGAGGCTTCACCCATGTCGTTGCTGAAAGTCATGATTGATCACGCCGAGGCCGAGTACCCGAGGGAATGCTGTGGATTGATTCTGGGCGTTGGGGATCGCATAGAGACGATCGAGCCCATGCAGAATGTTTGGTCCGGGGAGGTGGAGCATTCGCTGCGCGATCGCTATGCGATTGATCCCGGTGAGATGCTGGGGGTGATGAAGCGATCGCGGGATCAGGGTTTGGACATCATCGGGATCTACCATTCCCACCCGGACCATCCGGCCTTGCCTTCGGAGTGCGATCGCGCAGCGGCTTGGCCCCAGTATCGCTACGTGATTCTGTCCGTGGAGCGGGGAAAGGTCGTGGACTGGCGGGTTTGGGTCTTGGAGGGCGAGGTTTTTGTGGCGATTGACTTTGGGGACTTCAAGAATGAAACCACTAGGTTATAGAATGGATCTCCGGCTGAGCGATGTTTTAGACCTGAAGTAAAACGGCGCTGCACCGATTTTTGGCGGGGGGAGTTTTTCCCCGACGGCTTGATGAACCTGACATCGGCCAGCCTTTTACTATGGTCTTACAGAAGGACAATAAAGAAATGCTGAATCCTAACTTGGACGCGATCGAGCTGAATAAAGATGACTTTGAGCGCTATTCCCGCCATTTGATTTTGCCCGAGGTGGGTGTGGAGGGACAGAAGAAGCTGAAGGCGGCGAGTGTGCTTTGTATTGGTACAGGTGGCTTGGGTTCGCCGCGTATTGCTGTATTTGGCGGCGGCGGGGGTAGGCCGGATCGGGATCGTGGATTTTGATGTGGTGGATAGCTCAAATCTCCAGCGGCAGATTATCCATGGGACGTCTTGGGTGGGTAAGCCGAAGATTGAGTCGGCGAAGGCGAGAATCCTGGAGATCAATCCGTTCTGTCAGGTGGATTTGCATGAGACGCGGTTTACGTCAGAGAATGCGCTGGAGCTGGCGCGGCCCTACGACATTGTTATAGATGGGACGGATAATTTCCCGACGCGCTATTTGGTGAATGACACCTGTGTGCTGCTGGGTAAGCCGAATGTCTATGGATCGATCTTCCGCTTCGAGGGTCAGGCGACGGTGTTTAACCACAAGGGAACTTGGGTGCGCCCCGATGGCTGGGCGGAGCTGAGCCGTGAGGAGAAGAAGGCGCTGCGCGAGAAGGGCCAGGATTGGTTCTATGATGCGGAGAAGCCGGGGCCGAACTATCGCGATCTCTATCCCGATCCACCGCCTCCAGGGTTGGTGCCTTCCTGTGCCGAGGGTGGGGTTTTGGGTGTGCTCTGTGGGATTGTGGGAGGCATTCAGGCGACCGAAGCGATCAAGATTATTCTGGGCCAAGGAACCACACTCAGTGGCCGATTGGTGCTGTACGATGCCTTGAATATGAAGTTCCGGGAGTTGAAATTGCAGACGAATCCCGATCGACCTGTAATTGAAAAACTAATTGATTACGAAGAGTTCTGCGGTGTGCCCCAGGCGAAGGCCGCTGAGAAGGAGGCCCAGGCAGGGATGGCTGAGATGACGGTGACGGAATTGAAGGCGCTGATCGACAGTGGGGCCGATGATTTTGTCCTGGTCGATGTGCGTAATCCCCATGAGGTGGAGATCGCCAAGATTCCTGGATCGGTGTTAATTCCATTGCCGGATATTGAGAATGGCAATGGAGTCCAGCGAGTGAAGGATGCCATGGGGAATAAGCGATTGATTGTCCATTGTAAGGCGGGGGGGCGATCGGCTAAGGCGCTGGGGGTGTTGAAGATGAATGGCGTGGAGGGGACGAATGTGATTGGGGGGACGTTGGCTTGGAGTCGGGATGTGGATGCTTCGGTGCCGGAGTATTAGGATCGATCTGGGCAAATATCTAAGAAAACCCTGTTTGGATATAGCGGGCGCGGGATATGCGCCCCTACCAGAGGGCCAATGCGTTCTGTGATAAACATTCCCAAAACCCAATCCCCACAGTGGATTGGTAGGGGCGCGTATCCGCGCCCGCAATTTGTGGGGTTTGTCAAGGATTTTGTGTCAGGGCTGAAATCAAGTAGGCATGCGGCCTTCAAACTCGATCGCGAAACGGTT
>JAAUSA010000155.1 GCA_012031975.1 Alkalinema sp. RU_4_3
GCAGGCGAGGATGCCACTGCCAGGGGCGATCGCCACCAAACCCGGCTCCGCCACCCTCCCCTTCCCCGGCATCCTCGCCGACGTCGTAGACCTCGAAGGCAATACCGTACCCCCTAACGAAGGCGGCTACCTGGCCGTGCGGCACCCCTGGCCCGGCATGATGCGGACGGTTTACGGAGACCCCGATCGCTTCCGCAAGTCCTACTGGGAGCATATCCCCCCCGTAGACGGCAAATACATCTACTTCGCCGGCGACGGAGCCCGCCGCGACGAAGACGGCTACTTCTGGGTGATGGGCCGCGTAGACGACGTGATCAACACCGCAGGCCACCGCCTCGGCACCATGGAGATCGAATCAGCCCTAGTCTCCCACCCAGCAGTCGCCGAAGCCGCCGTCGTGGGTAAACCCGACGACCTCAAGGGCGAAGAAATCGTGGCCTTCGTCACCCTAGAAGGTGGCCAAACCGCCAGCGATGAGCTGGCCAAGGCCCTGAAGTCCCATGTGGTCAAAGAGATTGGTGCGATCGCCCGCCCAGGGGAAATCCGCTTCGCCGATGCCTTGCCGAAGACGCGATCGGGCAAAATCATGCGCCGCCTGTTGCGGAACCTTGCGGCGGGCCAAGAGATCTCCGGTGACACCTCGACCCTCGAAGATCGCAGCGTCCTGGAGAAACTCCGAGGTGAAGGCTCGTAACTCTTGCGATTAAACCGCGATCGTACTGATCAATTGCGCCAAAACCCCTATTCTGCTCTGGTGGAATAGGGGTTTTGGCTTAGCTAGTCTTGATTCTTGGGTGGGAATCATCAGGAGAGAACTCGCAGGTTGAGTTTCAGCTTTCATTTCCCTAGGTTTCGCCCATGTTAAGTCAGATGCAGCGACTCAGCGCCGAAGCAGAAGGTCGCTATGCCACCGATGAAGAATTGAGGTTTCTTGCCGAATACCTCAGCAGCTACGAGTTGCGCCTGCAAACCTATCAAAAACTCCAGCAGATGGAAGCGGGCCTCCTCCAAAAGGCTTACGAAAAACTCGTGGCCCAGGAACCAGGGATGTTCCGATCGGGCGCGACAGACCTAACCACCAAGTGGAAACGCGACACCGTCCGCATTCTACGGTTCTCCGTTACCGCCCTGCTGATTAACGACCTCGATAGCCACCAGGAAAAAATGCTGCTGTGGTTCCAGAGCATTGCGCGGGCCGTCAATGTTCAAAAGAGCTGCAACCTCACCTACACAGCTCTCCAGGAAATCATTCGCCCCCACCTCACCGAGCCCCAGGCCAATCTCTTCCTACCCATTCTGGAAATGAATCGCCGCACCCTTGCCAATCTCTAGGTTTCCAGTTCCCCTTAATCCCTAAACACCTATGCCGTTAACGCTCACCCACGACACCGCCAGTAAACGCGCCAATCCCCAGAAGCACAACCACTACGGCCTGCGGGATTTCTTCCAGTTCGATGCTAGCCGAGGCTCCATTGTCGATTGGAACGACAGCCAGAACATCCTCGTCACCGAAGACTTCATCATTGGTCTAATCCAAGGACTCCAAGAAGAAGTCGGCGACGCCTCAGGAGCCACCATGTACACCATTGGCTGCGAATGGGGCCAGCGGGATGCCTTCTTCTTTGAGAAATGGTTTGAAAAAGAATTCGGGCGTCCGGCCCGCCAATCCAATCTCCTCTTCCTGCTCGAAACCTGGTGGTGGCCCTTCACCGCCCAGGGCTGGGGCCGTTGGGAAGTAGACATGGGCGATCGCAAGCAGGGCTTCATGTTCATCAACCTGTTCGACTCCGCCGTGGCCCGTACCCTGGGTGACATCGGCAACCCCCTCTGCCACCTCTACGCTGGACTGTTCGCTGGCTTCTTCACCGAGATGGTCAAAAAACAGCTTAGCTGCATCGAAATCCAGTGCTACTCCATGGGCGAAACCTACTGCAAATTCCTGATCGGCGGCCAAGAGCGAATTGACGCGTCTCCTTCTGGCTCAACGAGGGCGCTACAGCCCGCGACATTGAAAAACGGCTGCGCAAGGGGGATTCCTAAATGAGCAGCCCAACCCTAACTCATCCCAAACTTCAAGTTTCGGTCCAGCAGTTCTTCAAGGGCCTCAGTTGGAGCGGCCAGGTGGCTCCGACTGGCATTACAGAAGATGACGCCATCATCCAGACCTTCCATCCCACCGAGGCCGCCGGGGATAGCTTGAGCCTGATGCGATCGGTCAGGGGCTTCATGAGTAATATTCCCTGGACCGGAACAGGGACCACCACCCAAATCGCCGTTTCCCAACCCGCTGCCTCAGCCCCAACAGATTTGGATGCCTTCTCTGATTTCTTCTAGATTTCCTATCATTGCTTAGCACGAGGTCCCCTTCCCATGCAGCCCACAATCGAACATATTTTTGACGAGGTTGAGCACCGTTACCTGCCACCGGAATCCCTCAAACAGGTCCACCACTACGTCAAGTCTCTTCCAGAAAGGATCACAGCCTATCGCACCCTGCGAGAACGCGAAACCCTGATCCTGCAAAAAGTCGCCGACCAGCTAGAAAAAACCTTCCCAAACAAATCCCAGGACGACATAGAGCGCAGCCTCCGCTACGCCATGCTCGCCCTGCGTCAGTCCGCCATGGCCATGCTAATGGATGACATCACACACCTAGACGAGCAGTTCACCGACTGGCTCGGCGAATCCATGACCATTCACAACACCCAAGAGGTCGATCGCATCCTCTACGGCTACCTGAAAAAAATCCTCGTCCAGGCCATGCCCGCCAAGCATTTCACCTTGATCAGCCCCCTTCTTGATCACATTCAAAACACGGTCCTGCCTGGTTCCGTGGTCTCAGCTCCAGCTCAACCCGCCCCCCAACCCGTCGCCGCAGCCATCTAGCCTCTTCCCTCTTCCCTCTTCTCTTTTAACACCATGATCCCCATCGCTGACCTCACCCGCAAAAACCACGTCCCTGGCAACTACTACGCCCCCCGCACCTACCTACGGGGCGAACTCGAAATGGGTTTGCTCGAAAACCGTCGGGGCGATCGCCTACTCGCCCTACCCTCGACCTTCCTAGAAGGGCTCTATGCCGGACTCGATCGCGAAGTCGGCCAGGCCAGTGGTCTAGTGCTATTTAACTGTGGCCTCTGGTGGGGCAAGCATTTCTTCAAACGCTTCCAAGATGAAATCAGCGATTACTATCAGATGTCCTTGACCGACATGAAAATGGCCGACTTTCTGCAAGCCTTGCAGCATTGCTGGTCTACCTACGGCTGGGGTAAATTAACGCTCGATCAGTCCTACCAAGAACAGGGATTCCTAGTCGTCACCACCTACAATTCCTTCTTCGCCAACCGCGAACCCCAGGCCTCAAATCTCCCGGTTTGCTTCCTGGAAGCCGGGGTGTTGGGATCGTTTTTCAGTGAGCTATCGGGCCAGGAATTGCACTGTGTGCAGACGAGCTGTGAATCCCTAGGAGCCGACTGCAACCGCTTTGTGATTGGTCTGCGCAGTCGTTTTGGCTCCGGCGGAGGCGCTGGTTGAAAACCAGATTGACCATGAGTCGATCATGCCAAAGCTCTGTAGTTAAGTCCCCGCGTCCTGCGTATCTACTCTCTGTAGGCTTTCGTGTGCAACCTCCCCGTAAACTGGCCTCCCGCCACTCGAAATATCTGGTTCTCGGCCTCGTTGGCCGGGGACAGTTTGGATCTGTCTACTGTGCTGTAGATAGACGATCGGGAGAAATGGTCGCCCTCAAGGAAGTGGATTCCCTGCGTCTGACCACCCAGTCCTTCCTGCGAGAACTGCGGTTTTTGGCCATGTCCCAGCATCCGAGTATTGTCACTTGGAGAACCTGTGAGCATTTCCAGGAAGGCCGCTACATTGTCATGGACTACTGCGAAGGCGGTACTCTACGCAGTCTCATGGAGCAGCGGATTTTGAAGCTCCCCTCGGCGCTCGGCATCGTCCGAGATATTCTGGCGGGCCTAGCCCATATCCACCATCATGGGCTGATCCATTGCGATCTCAAGCCTGAAAATATTCTGCTGCGCTGCCATGCCCAGGGTTGGCAGGCCCATCTGTCAGACTTTGGCATCGCTCGCCTGCTCGAAGAGACTTTAGTCAACGTCGAGACCCTGGATACCATGGCCGGATCGCCAGCTTATATGGCCCCGGAACGCTTTGACGGCGAACTGCGGGTGGAAAGCGATCTCTACGCGGTCGGCATTATTCTCCACGAGCTGCTCCTGGGCCATCGCCCCTTCTCCGGCACCCCAGCAGCCCTAATCGATGCCCACCGTCACCAGCCCTTGCAACTGCCCCTGGATTTGCCCCTTGCCCTGCGATCGATTCTCCACCTCGCCCTCCACAAGGACCCCGATCGACGCTTCCACTCGGCCCACCAGATGCAACAGGCGATCGAGCGCCTACTAAATCTAGAGTCTGGCCTCTCGCTGACGCTCCCCACCCTGAACTTAAGCCCCCGCCTGCGATCCAATCAAAATCTATCCCCTTCTGGAAGACTTACCCCACCCGATCGAGCAGATCTGGCAAAGTGAGACCCATATCCACTGCCTCGCGGGCAACCAGCTCCATTCCATTGCCCAAACATCCAACCACCCCACCCTGACGACAACGGTCCCAGAATTCACCCAATTTCTGGGGAACGGCCAGCCGGGGCAGATGTTATTTGTCACCGATCGCACCCTGGGGCAATTGGTCTGGAGCGAGGGACAGATTCGCCCCTGGCAGCCGCTCCACCACCTCGCCCCCGACACCCAGGTCGCCCTCGATCCCACGGGACGGTGGCTGGCCATGGTGGTCCATAGGGTCGGCCAAACCCACTTAGAAATTTGGTCCGTTGCGCCTTGGCAGCATCGGCATCGGGTCACGCTGCCCGAGGGGATGGTGCCTTGGAAGCTCTTGTTTTTTGACCCCAGGGCATCTGGGGGTTGTATGCCATCGGGGGGAGAATAGTGCGATCGTCCTGTTCAGTCGCCGAGGGCATCCCCTGGGGGAAGTGGCCCTACCCCTGCGGCTGGTCCGGCTCCAAACCACAGGCAACCCCTATCAACTGATTGCCCTGGAGCCCGATCTCGGCCCCCTCCTCTTGCAGATTAAACTCAAACCCTTTTCCCTCCATCGCCTGGGCTTACCTGGCCATAGCCGCATGCCCAAACAGCTTACCCCGGCCCCCTGGGGCTATCTCCTGGGCGATCGCAACGGTAGAATCGATTATTTGGATCCAACAGGTCAGCGTTTCAAAACCTTGACTTGGTCAAAACCCATCACGGAGATCGCCCCCTTGGGCCGCGATCAATTAATGATTGCCAGTCCTTCTGCCCAGGGATTTGGCCTTTACCAAGTTTCATCTTGACTCGGTGATCTGCCGATCCCAATGCCCTGGTAAACTTGATCGCAAGCTATAACAAAACACTACAACACACTCTCTTGTATGCAATCCGCGATCGACCATAAAGATTTTCAACAGGAAGTCCTGCAGTCCGCTATCCCTGTTGTGGTTCACTTTTGGGCGCCTTGGTGTGGCCTCTGTCGGATGATCGAACCCCACTTAAATAGCTTGGCCCATGAATTTGGCACGGGGCTAAAGCTAGTGGGGATCAATGCCGATGACAATCTTCACCTGGCCAGCAACTATCAAATCCGGGATCTGCCGACGGTGTTAATCTTCGAGCAGGGCAAGCTCCTGCGGCGCATTGATCAACTCCATCGCAAGGAGGAACTGCCTCGCCTGCTGAAGGATGCTCTTCAGCCCCTAGCGGTAGAATCCTAGATGCCTTCAGGCAACGCCTATGGAAAATCTCTGGAATTTCTTTCGCTCTCTGGCGCGCCAAATGGGTCAAAAGTGTTCAAGATAGAGGGGTGGTAGTGCGAAATTATTAGGCTGACATGGAACTTCTATATCAATATGCTTGGGCTATCCCTGTCTTGCCGCTGTTTGGCGCAACGATCGTTGGAGTCGGCCTGATTGCATTTAATAAAGAAACCAATCAACTGCGCGGGGGCATTTCCGCCTTTCTCGTATCGTTGATTGGGATGGCGATGGTGCTGTCACTGGCGATCTTCTGGGACCAGTTTCAGGGCCATGATGCCTACACAAAGATGATCGAATGGGCGGCGGCGGGGGATTTTCGCCTGAAGATGGGCTATACGATCGATCACCTGACAGCCATGATGCTGGTGGTGGTGACGACCGTGGCCTTTCTAGTGATGATCTATACCGACGGCTACATGGCCCATGACAAGAGCTATGTCCGTTTCTACGCATACTTGAGCCTATTTAGTTCGTCGATGCTGGGGCTGGTGATCAGTCCGAATCTGATCCAGGTCTATGTCTTCTGGGAGCTGGTGGGGATGTGTTCCTACCTGCTGATTGGCTTTTGGTTCGATCGCAAGGCAGCCTCTGAGGCCTGCCAAAAGGCCTTCGTCACCAACCGAGTCGGGGACTTTGGTCTGCTACTCGGGATTTTGGGGCTGTATTGGGCCACCCAGAGTTTTGACTTTGGGGTGATTGGCGATCGCTTGGGTGAGCTGGTGTCCAGTGGCAGTATGAGTGGGTCGGTGGCGGCGCTGCTGGCGATCTTGGTGTTCCTGGGTCCGGTGGCCAAGTCGGCCCAGTTCCCGCTGCATGTCTGGCTGCCCGATGCGATGGAGGGTCCGACGCCAATTAGTGCGCTGATTCATGCGGCGACGATGGTGGCGGCGGGGGTCTTCTTGATCGCCCGGATGTTCCCGGTCTTTGAGCATGTGCCAGCGGCGATGACGGTGATTGCCTGGACGGGGGCGATTACGGCCTTCATTGGGGCAACGACGGCGATCACCCAGAATGACATTAAGAAAGGCTTGGCCTATTCAACCATGTCCCAGCTAGGCTACATGGTCATGGCCATGGGCTGTGGTGCCTACAGTGCGGGTCTGTTCCACCTGGTCACCCATGCCTACTTCAAGGCCATGCTGTTCCTGGGGTCGGGTTCGGTGATTCACGGCATGGAAGTGGTGGTGGGTCACAATGCGGCCTATGCTCAGGATATGCGGCTGATGGGCGGATTGCGCAAGCATATGCCGATCACCGCGACGACCTTCTTGATCGGCACCCTGGCAATCTGCGGGATTCCACCCTTTGCGGGGTTCTGGTCCAAGGATGAGATCCTGCACCAGGCCTACGAGGCAAATCCGGGTCTTTGGATGGTAGGGTTTGTCACCGCTGGGATCACGGCGTTCTATATGTTCCGGATGTATTTCTCGACCTTTGAGGGGGAATTCCGGGGCGAGAACAAGGCGATGCTGGCGGTGATCGATGGGGAACAGGCGCTATTGCTCGGCAAAAAGGCCAAGGGTGACCATGCTGAAGATCACCACCATGACCATGAGCCCCACGAGTCGCCCTGGGCGATGACCTTGCCCTTGATGGTGCTGGCGGTGCCTTCGATCGGCATTGGTCTCCTCGGTACCCCCTTTAATAACTACTTCGAAAGCTTCATCCATGCACCGGGTGAGGTCTTTACCCAGGGAGCGGTCGATCTGCCGGAGTTCCTGATTATGGGTGGGAGTTCTGTGGGGATTGGGCTGATTGGGATCACGCTGGCTGTGATGATGTATGTCCAAGGGAAGATCGATCCGGCCAAGTGGGCCAAGAGCAATCCTTCCCTCTATGCCCTGTCGAAGAACAAGTGGTATTTCGATGAGATCTACGATCTTGTTTTCGTCAAAACCACCCGTCGTCTGGCTCGTCAGGTGCTGGAGGTGGACTACAAGGTAGTGGATGGTCTGGTCAATTTGACGGGCTTTGTCACCTTGCTATCTGGGGAAGGGCTGAAGTACCTGGAGAATGGCCGCGCCCAGTTCTATGCGCTGATTGTGTTCGGTGCGGTGCTGGGGCTGGTGATTTTCTCTGGCGTTAGTTAGCACTCCTTTGGTTGTACAAAACCCCGGCGTTTCCACTAGGGAAACGCCGGGGTTTTGTTTTGTTTGAATCGGGGAATGAAGTTTTGCAACGCCTGTGGGGGACAACCTTAAGAAGTGCTGCAGTTTTGGTGAGCGCTCAGTTCAGGTTGCTTAGAATCTGAGGTAACAATATGCGCGTTACTTGGATAAGAGCTTATGGTAATGGACCATTTCCCCTGGCTGACTACGATTATTTTATTACCGATCGTGGCGGCGCTCTTGATTCCCCTTATCCCGGATAAAGAGGGTAAGACGGTGCGCTGGTATTCCCTGGCCGTGGGCCTAGCGGATTTTGCCCTGATCGTGGCCGCTTTTTGTACGCAGTATGATTTTGCGCGATCGGACCTACAATTGGTCGAGCGCTATAGCTGGGTGCCGCAGATCGATCTGAACTGGTCCGTGGGGGCCGATGGTCTGTCGATGCCGCTGATTATTTTGACGGGGTTTATTACAACCCTCGCGCTGTTGGCTTCCTGGCCTGTCACCTTTAAGCCGAAGCTGTTCTATTTTCTGCTGCTGTCGATGTATGGGGCGCAGATCGCCGTGTTCGCGGTGCAGGATATGCTGCTGTTTTTCCTGGTGTGGGAGCTGGAATTGATTCCGGTGTACCTGCTGCTGTCGATTTGGGGCGGAAAGAAGCGACTGTATGCGGCGACGAAGTTTATTCTCTATACAGCTGGGGGATCCCTCTTCATCTTGGTGGCGGCTCTGGCAATGGCCTTCTACGGCGATACGGTCACCTTTGATTTGCAGGCCCTGGCGGCAAAGACCTATTCGACGGATTTCCAGGTTTGGATGTATTTGGCCTTCTTTATTGCCTTTGCGGTGAAGCTGCCGATCGTGCCGTTCCATACTTGGCTCCCCGATGCCATGGGGAGGCGACGGCTCCGGTGCATATGCTGTTGGCGGGGATTCTGTTGAAGATGGGCGGCTATGGTCTGATTCGGATGAATGCCGAGCTGCTGCCGGAGGCCCATGCGAAGCTGGCGCCGATCTTGATCGTGCTTGGGGTTGTGAATATCATCTATGCGGCCCTGACATCCTTTGCCCAGCGCAACTTGAAGCGGAAGATCGCCTACTCGTCGATTTCCCACATGGGATTTGTGGTGATCGGGTTTGCTTCCTTTACGGACCTGGGGATGAGTGGGGCGGTGCTCCAGATGGTGTCCCATGGTTTGATCGGGGCGAGTCTGTTCTTCCTGGTGGGGGCCACCTACGATCGCACCCATACCCTGATGCTCGATGAGATGGGCGGGGTGGGGCAGCAGATGCCGAAGATTTTCTCGATGTTTACGGTCTGCTCGATGGCTTCTCTGGCGCTGCCGGGGATGAGTGGATTTGTGGCGGAGCTGATGATTTTTGTGGGCTTTGCCAATAGTGATGCCTTCAGTCTGCCCTTCCGGGTGATCGTGGTTATTTTGGCGGCGATCGGCGTGATTTTGACGCCTGTGTACCTGCTGTCAATGCTGCGGGAGATCTTCTACGGGCCGAAGAACGAGGAGCTGGAAAGCCACCAGCGTCTGATCGATGCGGAGCCTCGGGAGATCTTTGTGATCGCCTGTCTGCTAATTCCGATCATCGGGATTGGCTTCTATCCGAAGGTGCTGACCCAGGTCTATGACGCCAAGACGATGCAGTTAACAGAGCGTCTACGGGGGGTGATTCCCGCCTTGGTCCAGGCCGATCGCCGGGAAGCGATCGCCATAGAAGCAGCAAAGCCTGCTCCAGTGTTGCGCTAAGGGCGCGAACTGTACAAAAGTTTGGTTGATTTCCTACCATTGGGCCTCCTGGGATTCGTCTTGGGGGGCTTTTTTTGGGTGGAATGGTTATAATATTTCTTAACAATTCTCGTCCTAGGTTGATCGCATGAAAGCTCAGTTGGCAAATCTGTGGAAGGCGGTGCGATCGCCCCGGTGGTGGTTTCGGAAGACCCATCCTTGGTCGGCTTTGATCTGGATTGGTATTCGGTGGGTGGTGCAGGGCGATCGGCGTCTGGAGCACCAGGTCCATTTGCAGCGGCGGTTGGCCCATCTGAATTTTAGGGAGATTCATCTGGCGATGGGTGATTTTCTGCGGCCAGAGTTTTGGATGATGTAGGCGGGGCTAGTCAGAGGAGATCTTGGAGTTTTGGTTGGGCTGCGAGACCAAATCGCTGGGGGTCTTCGTCTTCTAGGTGTAGCGCTACTGCTTCGCTGAGGTTGGCGGTGACTTCATCAAGGGTTTGGCCTTGGGTGATGACGGCAATTTCTCGACATTCGGCAACGTAGCCGGATTCATCATCCCGATAGATAGAGACGTGGATGAATGGAGATAGTATCATGGTGTTTTGGCGGGTTAAGGCTACTTTATATTTTAACGCATCGGCTCTGGTCTTTAGGAAGAGCTGCGATCGATCAGCAGTCACCACTGAGAGATTCAGATAACCGTAAGAAAAGGTAATAGTTATGGCAGCTCTAACTCAAGATATATCGAAAATTGTGAGTGCTCGGATCAAGCGTGAACCAGAGCTTGCTTTAGGTCTGCTGGATGATGCACTGTCACTGTTTCTCAATGGTGAACCTGACGTGGCTCGGTTGGTTTTGCGAGATGTGGTGAATGGAACGATCGGCTTCAGTGAATTGGCTACGATGACTTCTTGCACGGTAGAACAGTTAGACCAGATGCTTTCAGCAAATGGGGATCCAAAGATGGGGGAGCTAACAAAAAATTTGGCGGTCCTGCGACGGGAGTTGCGAGTAGAGATTCAAGTTCAGAGTGTGGCCTGTGCGTGAGCACCACGAGCTCTTGATTCAGCCGAAACCTTACAAAATCCTAATACTCCAGCCCAGCGATCGAAAATGTTAGACTAAGCTCATCGCGACTTTGAAGCCTCCGCAGCAACTATGGTTCAGACCCCGATCGCACCCACCACCCCAGGCAGCATCACCCTAGAGGCATTCCTGAAAATGCCCGAGACGCAACCTGCCAGCGAGTACATCGACGGTCAAATCCTTCAGAAACCCATGCCCAAGGGAAAACATAGCCGCATCCAAAAGCGCTTAACCTTTAAGGTCGAATCGGTCCTACTAGAAGGATCGATCGCAGAAGCCTTCCCCGAATTGCGCTGTGTGTTTGGCGGACGGGCGATCGTTCCTCATATTGCGGTCTTTCAGTCCCACCGGATTCCCCGTGATGAGGATGGTGAGATTGGGAATTTGTTTGCGATCGCCCCCGATTGGATCATTGAAATCCTGTCCCCAGATCAAGGTCACGGAAAAATAACCAGCAAAATTCTGCATTGCCTTGATCACGGTTGCGTTATGGGCTGGTTGATCGTTCCAGAAACCCATGAAGTCATTGTTTATCCTTATAACGATCGCACCCGCAGCTTTCAGACCCCGCTGCAATCCTCCCCGTACCAGCATGGGCCACAGCCTTACAACTCTCCGTCGATGAATTGTTTAGCTGGTTAAAATAGCCATAACTTGATACAGCAACCCATCGTTAATCAGTTGTTAGGCATTAGGTTATTCTACAGCGCGTTTTAGGTGTGCGAATCGACACAGTACGAATCAGTCCCACTGGATTTCCCCCTTGACAAACTTACACTGTAAGCTAGACTTACAGTGTAAGTTTGCAAAGATAGAGGGCGAATAAGAGTGAAAAATATAAATGCACGAAAAACACCACAAAACGTATTGGAAGACCCAGGAAACCGATTGTTCACGACGCGAACCGTCGGCGTCGTCGCGATCGCCTACGCTGCATCAATGATTGTTCAGAACGCGGTGTTTGCGGTCACTGGCGCGCCTGGCTACAGCGATCCTATTGGTGTGGTCCTCACCTACCACGCCAAGAACCAGGGTGCCTTGGCCGTCACTTCGGGTCTGGAGGCCATGAACATGATACTGCTCCTGTTGTTCGTCACGGCACTGCACGGGCTCGTGCAGCGCCGTGGCGGCGCAGGGGCAGACTGGTCGCGACTCGCTGTAGCAGCCGGAGCGACGCTTTCGGCGTTATTCGCCCTCACCATTGCCACGCACATCGCGGTCGTGCTCGCCGCAAATGGCCTGTCTGAGCCAACCCCCGCCTTCGAGCTGATGTGGCAGCTCCATGCCGCAGCCTTCGCGCTGGCGCTGCCCGCGCTCGGGGCGACCTTCATCGGCACGGCTTTGGCCACTCACGCCAGCAGTTTGACTCGGCCTTGGCAGCGGCTGTTAGGCGTGGCGGGCGGCAGCTTGCCCATCTTGGCCGGAGTCGGAAATCTCGCGATCGCGATGGCGTCGCCCAACGCCAAGGCCATGGTGGTCGAGGTGGTCGTGCCAGCCCCATCGGGCAGGCCTCGGGCATCCGCGGTAGGATCAAGGCCACGTCGGCAGCTC
>JAAUSA010000156.1 GCA_012031975.1 Alkalinema sp. RU_4_3
GACCAGCCGAGTCAATCGTAAGATCTTGGCCCACACTTTGTGCTGCTGGCTCAACCACAAGCTGGGAAGGGAGTTGCTTCAGTTTGACGGGCTGATTTGTGATGCCTGAAAAAGTTGCACATCGCCTAATAGTAATAATCGGGAACGAAGCAGGTCCATTTTCCTCTCGCATCAACTGCTCCAGCGAATCTTCACCCCTTCACCCTTAGCATTCCGATTAGCCGTGATCAGTAGCATCCGATTGGTTTGCACCAGACGCCAAACTACCCGATCGCTACTGTCAGACGGCAATCCGATTTCTCGAAATGTCACCAGCCGAATTGGAGCGACATCTAACCAGCCTCCGGCAATCAAGCTGCCTGAAAGCAACATTGCTTGACGGTTCAAATTATAATCAGCCAAGATAATCATTGAGCCTGTGCCGCCCTCTTTGCCTTCCGTTCAAGCAACTTAATCCGAGCTGCCTCATAGCCTGGACCGGGTGGGGCCGCAGCAATTACAGCCATGCGATCGCGATTCAACGCTTCCCAGGCTGCAAATCCGATCCCCCACATTCAGCCAAACCCACAAAAAAACTGCCCTTCCCCCCAGCGTAAAGCCGCCAGATCGAAAGGACAGTCAATTAAATCTAAAACTTACCGGGCCTAAGCCTCCCCCACATAATGCTCCGCAAACGACCCCTGGGGCTCCTTCAGGAAAAACGCACAGCAACTCGCACAAACCAACGCCGCCACACCCATCGTCGCAAACAACATCTGCGCATTCCCCAGGCTATACACCAACAAAAACATCACACCACCAAAATTCCCATAGGCCCCCACATTACCAGCCACCTGACCCGTAATCTGCTTCTTCACCAACGGCACAATCCCATAGGTCGTCCCACAGCCCGCCTGGGCAAAAAAGGCCGAGAACATCGTCACAGAAATAGCCGCCGGCAACGCCCAATCCTTATTAATCCAATAGGCCGTCAAATAGCCACCCCGTACCCGCCGCAACCAGCGTCATCGTCCACTTCCGACTCCCCAAGGCATCCGACACCATACCCCCCATCGGACGCGAAAACAAATTCAAAAACGGATAGCTCGCCGCAATCATGCTCGCCAACCCATGCTCCAAACTAAACGTCTTCTCAAAAAACGAAGGCAACATCGACACCGCCGCCAACTCCGACCCAAAGGTCGTCACATAGCAAAGCTCCAGCAGCGCCACCTGACGGAACTGATAACGCTCCTCCGTACCATAGTGCTTCTTCCCCTGCAACATCTCCCTATTCACCGCCCAAGCTTGGCTAAACTGGTAGGCATACAGCGCCGCCAACACCACCCAAGTCACCACCATCCCCGTCCGATCGAAAAACTTCACCATCATCAACCGCCAAGCCAACACCCCCAGCGCCGCCACCAGACCAAAGGTCGTCGCCATCAAAGCCGCAAAGGACACAGGCGACGTCACCTCCATCCCCCCAACCTTCTTCACACTCTGATAAACCTTCCCAGAAGGCGTATCCTGCGCAAATTTAAAATAAATCAACCCATACAGCGCCGTCACCACCCCCGTCAGCGCGATCGCCAACCGCCAATTCGACGCGCCCCCAGCCAAAAAGGCCGTCCCAACCGCCACGGCAGGCAATGCAAACTCAGCACCAAACGCGCCAAAGTTCCCCCAGCCCCCATAGATACCCTCTGCCGTACCAATCTCCTTGGGTGGAAACCACTCCGACACCATCCGTATCCCCACCACAAAGCCCGACCCCACCAGACCCATCAAGAGCCTAGCGATCACCAACTGATTAAAATCCTGGGCCAGCGCCGTCAACATACAGGGCACCAGCGCAAACCCCAAAATCGAACTAAACGCAATTCGGGGACCAAACCGATCGAGCAACATCCCAATCACAATCCGTGCCGGAATCGTCAGCGCCAAATTACAAATCCCCAAGGTCTTAATCTGCGTGGCATAATCTAAATTAAGATCCTTCGCGATCACCGACCCAAACGGCGCAAAATTAAACCAACAGGTGAACGTCAAAAAGAAGGCAAACCAAGTCAAATGTAAAATCCGATAGCGCCCTTGAAACGAAAACAGGCTCTTAAACATTAGATAGAAGCTCCACAAGCCAAATCACAACACCAACAAGTCAACCTAATTTCAATTTTTCCCCACAAAGTAAGGATTTCTTGACATCAGACCTAAGACTGTAGTGATTTAATGTTCCAAAAAAAAGTTCGGAGTGAACAGTTTTCTCTCCGAACTTGTCATGTTTGCATAAATCTAATGAAGGAAATGCAAAACCTATCTAGCTCTCCCGCTGCCACTTCGGCTTCCAACCCAGCTTCACCACCTGGGGAGCCCGCGCTATGGCCAAACTCTGTTCCGGCACATCTTCCACAATCGTGGAACCCGCCGCCGTCGTCACATCCGATCCAATGGTCAAAGGCGCAACCAGCGCACTATTCGAGCCAATCCTTGTGCGATCGCCAATCACCGTACGATGTTTATTCTTCCCGTCATAGTTCACCGTAATCGTCCCCGCCCCAATATTGACCTGGGTCCCTAGCGTCGCATCCCCGAGATAGGACAGATGGGCCGCATTCGTCTTAGGACCAAGCTGCGTGTTCTTAATCTCCACAAAGTTGCCGATCCGGCAGTTTTCCCCCACCTCTGTGTTCGCCCGCAGATGGGCGTACGGTCCCACCACCGTCCCCGCCCCAATCTGACTATCCGTCACCACCGAATACAGCAGCGTCACCCCATCCTGGATCTGACTATTCTCCACCATACAATTCGGCCCAATCCGACTCACCCCGATCGCCGTATTCCCCCGCAGATGGACCTGGGGCTCGATGATGGCATTGGTTGCGATCGTCACCGTATCGTCAATGGTCACGCTGCTGGGATCAACGATCGTCACCCCCTGGCGCATCCAGTGATCCTTAATCCGCGTTTGCAGAATCGCGTAGGCTTCGGAGAGCTGCTTGCGATCGTTGATCCCCAGGGTCTCCTCAAAGTCATCACAGTCCACCACCATCACAGGCTTCAGGAAATTCACCGCATCGGTCAGGTAATATTCCTTTTGGTCATTGTCATTGCTCAGGTTTGGCAGGACGCGCTCTAGGTCGGCCCAGCGGAAACAGTAGATTCCGGCGTTCACCCTGGTGTTCTGCCGTTGCTCCGGCGTACAGTCGCGATCCTCAATGATCGACTCCAACTGTCCAGCCTCACTACAAAACACCCGCCCATACCCCTTCGGCTCCGGCAGATGGGCCGCCAAGATCGTCGCCGCCATGCCACTCTTACGGTGGGTTTCCAGCAGCTTCACCAGGGTGTCCGATCGCAGCAGCGGCACATCCCCATTCAGAATAATCAAATCCCCCTCGTATCCCTTCATCGCCGGCAACAACTGCACCGCCGCATGGCCCGTACCCAACTGTTCGAGCTGCTCCACAAACTCTAGATTCGGCAAGCCCGCAAACGCCTCCCGCACCAGTTCAGCGCGGTAGCCCACAATCACAATACGTTTGTCCGGGTTCAGGGGATCCGCCGACTCTAATACCCGCCCCGCCAAGGACTTCCCCCCCAAGGGATGGAGCACCTTCGGCAAGTCGGACTTCATGCGGGTCCCCTTGCCTGCCGCCAAAATTGCGATCGCAACCATGTTCTTACTCTGCCCAAAACAATTGCATACGGAGTATACCGTGTGGGAGGAGGGGAGAAGTAGGAAGAGGGAAGAGAGAAGAAAGAAGGGGTTTAGACGACAATTTTTTCGATCGCTTTGTCAGGGGCCGGACGCTTTAGGTAGCGCTCAAACCAGATCGGGCGATTGTCCGACTTTAGTTCCGTCGAATAGATAAAATCCGTGAACCGCCGCGTCAAATCAGGATTGCGCCAGCCCCGCTGGGCCTCCTCCTGCAACAGATCCAGGGCCTCGCTGGCCGACATGCCCTTCTTGTAGGGCCGCTCACTCACCAGCGCATCATAGATGTCAATAATCTGAAACACCTGGGCCAGGTAAGGAATATCATGCTTGGCCAACTTGTCCGGGTAGCCCGTTCCATCCCAGCGCTCATGGTGGTGGCGGATAATCGGCAGGACACCGCGCATCGTGCGCAGGGGTTTGCAGATATTCTCGCCGATGATCACATGCTGCTTCATCACCTCAAATTCTTCGGGGATGAATTTCCCTGGCTTGAGCAAAATCGCATCCGGGATCCCCAGCTTGCCAATGTCATGGAGATACCCAGCCCACATCAAGTCCCGCACCTCCGATCGCGCCAGCCCCAAGAACTTCCCAAAGGCCTCGCCCCGATGGACCAACCGCTCACAATGGTCCCCCGTATTCGGATCGCGGCTCTCCACCGCCCGAGCAATCGAAAACAACACCTGCTCTGCGTGATCGAGATCCTGGTTCAACTGATGCTGACGAACCAAGGACTTCACCCTGGCCGACAGCTCCATGCGATCGATGGGCCGCGTCAAAAACTCATCCCCCGAGGCCTCAATCCCCTTGAGCCTGGCTTCCTTATCCTCCAAGGACGTAATGAAAATCACCGGAATCAACCGCGTCTGCTCATCGCTCTTCAACTGGCGACATACCTCAAACCCATTAATCCCAGGCATCACCACATCCAGGAGAATCAGATCCGGGTTGACCGACGGCACGATCGCCAGGGCCTGTTCGCCATTTTCGGCTTCCACCACAGCATAGCCCTCGGACATCAGCACATCGGCCAACATCTTACGACTGGTCAACTGGTCATCCACGATTAGAACTGTTGGTTTGTCTTGCACGAGGGTTCTCACGCACTCTACCTCTAGTAAATCTCAAAACTTATAGGAGCAATACCACGAACAATTGGGTGGCCATAAACGGACAGACTTTCTGGCTACATAACTAGTATGGGCAAACAATATCCAGCTTCCAACAGGCGATCCACGGATTCAGTGTTTTGTCCTAGGTGAAGTTTTGCAACTTATGGCTAGGCGATAGGATTTAGCCCGCTTCTAAAACGGTACCTCAGTGAACCAAATACTGCTGTTTTTTCGATACCTTTAATCACCCATCCTAACCATAGAACCGCCCAGCGTTAGGTGACCGTCTCGTTGATGGGGAAGCGATCGATCAACTGAATCGCCCGCTGAGCATTGGTTTTCACGGCCTGGGGCAGGTGGGGCATATGGGGCAACTGGGCCAGGAAGTCCAAGGTTCTCCGTAAAACCCGCACCACATCGCCTTCATCCAGGCTCGTACTTTCACAGAGTTCCTTCCATTCGGTGCCGATCGCCCACTGCTCCACCAGCCCAATCAGCTCGAACTCAAACCACACGGGCAAGTCAACCTGCGCCCGCCGCTGGGCCTGGAACAGTTGTCGCCGCAGGGGCCGCAGCTTCTCTAGGGCCTCCATGACGGTGTCGGACACGCCATAGCGACACCAGAGATCGGGCCGCGACACCTCCGTCACCAGTCCCGCCAGGGCCGCCGCCAAATGGTGGGGGTCCACATCATCGAGCACCCCAGACATCACCGCCAAACCCAGCCACAGTTCGTTATCCCCCCGCACCGCCGCCGTGGCTTCGCCCAGTTCCGTGGGGGTGAGGTTGTCCAAGGCCCCAAAGGCTTGCAGGACATCGATCAGGCTCAGGAACTCATACCAGTGACGCTGGGTCTGCTGGTCGAGTTTTTTGGTGCGGTCCTTGAGTTGAAGGGTCAGGGTTTCGGCCCGCTTTTGGCGTTTTTGGATGGCGTTGCGATCGCCCCATTGGTGCACAGGATGGGTCTCCATTTGGGACTGGACGGCCTCCATGCGGGCCTTCTGGGTGTAGACCTCGGGGGCGAGGGATTCCAGGGGTGGGGGATTGGGGATGCGGGCGGCGACCGGGGCGCTGATGTCACTGCCTCGGCGGCATTGGCCGGGCTTGGGCAGCAGATCGACGGGGGGCTGGAGGTCATCGACGGCGGCGATGCGGGGCAGCTCGGGACACATTTGGATCACATCTTTAACGGCGATCACATACCAGCGGTTGTCCTGGCCCAAGCAAACCAAGTTCGGAAACTGACCGGAGCTGGGGGCCTTCATGACGAGGGCCATGGCGATCGGTTCCTTCCCTCTGGTGGGATCGGGGCGTACGACCAAAACGGTGCCAGCGATCGCAAAGGACAAAGACATGGCCATGTTGGCGAGATCCGCCTCAACAGACTGCTGTTCCAAGGTCTTAAGCAGACGTTTTTCCTCGCGGAGGCGTTCTTGGAGTTTTTCGTACTGCTTGACGAGTTTCCAATCGACCTGTTCAAGCTGCTTATTGAGGGCACGCAGTTCCTGTTCGCAGCGTTTTATTTCCTCCTGCTGGGGTTTCAAGTAAGCTGTCGAAAGGTACTGACCAAAACTTCGTTCGATCAGTTCTTTGATTTCTTCAAGGCTGTGGAGCTGCAAGAGATTCAGCACCATCCCGTAGGACGGCGTGAACTGGCTGACTAGGGGATCGGGACCGGACGTAGCCAGGTAAGCCGACTCCTTCGCTCCTTCAAACGGCGACTGAAGGGTAACCACATGGCCCTTCACATCCATGCCGCGCCGACCAGCCCGACCGGCCATTTGTAAAAACTCCGATCCCGTCAGCAATCGGTGTCCCGTATCCGTCCGCTTCGACAGACTCGAAATAATCGTCGTCCGTGCAGGCATATTAATCCCCGCCGCCAAGGTCTCCGTGGCAAACACCACCTTCACCAATCCCGCCTGAAACAGCTCTTCCACAAACATCTTCCAAGCAGGCAGGATCCCCGCATGGTGGGCAGCCATGCCCCGCTTCAAGGGTTGGATAAACTCCTCACGGCCTGCGTCGGGGTTTTTGTCCAAGAACAGATCGAGGGCCTTTTGGACCTTGGCGGCCTCGTTAGGATTGAGGAGATTTAGAAGCTTAAGTTCTTCGAGGGCTTTGGTGCAGCCTCGACGACTGAATATGAAGTAGATCGCGGGAAGCATGTCCAGTTCCCGCAGTTTGCCGATGGTGAAGGCGAGGGCGGGGGCTTCGGCGCGCGGGGCTCCCCGACGGCTGGCCCCGCGTGGTCGTTGGGTGCCGCCCTTGGGTTGGAGGCTGGGATTGAGGCGATCGCCCGTTTTGTTCAGCAGCGGAAACAGACCCTTGGGATTGCCGAAGAAAAACTCCAGGGGCACGGGACGGTGGGTCGAGTAGATCAGTTCCGTGGGGCCATGGACCTCGTTGATCCAGTCGGTGAGCTGTTCGCTGTTTGCGACCGTGGCAGAGAGGGCGACGATCTGGACTTCGCGAGGGCAGTAAATGATCGACTCTTCCCAGACGGTGCCGCGTTGGCGATCGTTCATATAGTGGCATTCGTCGAGGACCACGGCTTGGACATCTGTCAGGGAGGTACCGACTTCGCCGATCGGGGTGCCGTAGAGCATATTCCGAAAGATTTCGGTAGTCATGACGATGATCGGGGCATCGCGGTTGATCGAGACATCTCCGGTTAGGAGGCCAACGTTGTCATGGCCGTAGGTGTTGCGGAAGTCGCGGAGTTTTTGGTTTGAAAGAGCCTTGAGAGGAGTAGTGTAGAAGACCCGTTTGCCTTCTTTGAGGGCGCGGTGGATGGCATATTCTCCCACGAGGGTCTTCCCCGAACCCGTTGGTGCACAGACCACAACTGATTTTGAGGCGTTTAGGGCGGCGATCGCTTCGAGTTGGAAGCCGTCGAGTTGGAAGGGGAAGATGGTGTGGAGATCTAGGGGAGAAAGCACTGTCGCAATGGAGTCCAGCGAAATGAATAGCTTTGATCTTAGAGCTTGCCCTAGGGTTTTGCCATGAATCTCCTAATATTCTGAAGAAAGGGTGACCCAGAAATTTTGATCCAGATCGCAAATCATTCCTTTATCCTGTACTCTTATTCCTCGACTGGATCATGGTTTTGACCTCCAGACCTGATTTTAGTTGGTCCGAACTACCGCCCGCCTCTGAGGTTAATTGTGGAAGCAAACACCCAGGACCTAAATGCCCAATCCCTCTGGTCTAAGGCCCTCGATCGCTTGCAGGTCCAACTAAGTCGTCCGACGTTTGACACTTGGATTAAGACGGCTACGCCTGAGAAGTTGGAAGACAATTGCCTGGTGCTGAAGACACCGAATCCCTTTTCGCGCAATTGGGTGCAGAAGTACTATGTCGATACGATCGCCACGGTTTTGCAGCAGATTACGGGGGAGGTGATTACAGTTCAGGTGATCGTTAATGAGTCTGAGTTGATTGCCCTGAACGCGATCAAGCCGGAACCGGGTCCGAAGCGGATTAGAACGACGGATCCACTGATTTCTTCTTCTAAGGATGGCCAATATTCTGCGCTGAATCAGAAGTATGTGTTTTCTCGCTTGGTGGTGGGGCCGAATAATCGGATGGCCCATGCGGCGTCGCTGGCGGTGGCGGAATCCCCTGGGCGGGAGTTTAATCCCCTATTTCTCTGCGGCGGGGTGGGGTTGGGCAAAACCCATTTGATGCAGTCGATCGGCCATTACCGTCTGGAGATCGATCCCAACGCGCGGGTTTATTACGTTTCCACCGAGCAGTTTACGAACGATTTGATTACGGCGATTCGCAAGGATGATTTGCAGAGTTTTCGCGATCTGTATCGGGCGGTGGATGTGTTATTGGTTGATGACATTCAGTTTATTGAGGGGAAGGAATATACCCAGGAGGAGTTTTTCCATACGTTTAATACGCTGCATGAGTCGGGGAAGCAGGTGGTGCTGGCGAGCGATCGGCCTCCAAATCAAATTCCGAGGTTGCAGGATCGGCTTTGTTCGAGGTTTTCCATGGGGCTGATTGCGGATATTCAGTCGCCGGATGTGGAGACTCGGATGGCTATTTTGCAAAAGAAGGCGGAGTACGAGAATATGGATTTGCCGCGCGATGTGATCGAGTATATTGCGGCGAATTATACGAATAATATTCGGGAGCTGGAGGGGGCGCTGACGCGGGCGGTGGCCTATATTTCGATCGCGGGTCTCCCCATGACGGTGGCCAATATCACGCCTGTGCTGAATCCGCCTGTGGAGAAGGTGGAGATTTCGCCGGATGGGATTTTGGAGGCGATCGTGGAGACCTTTAATGTGGCTTTAGAGGATTTGAAGGGGAGTTCTAGGCGGCGGGAGATTAGTTTTGCGCGGCAGGTTGGTATGTATTTGATGCGGCAGCATACGGATTTGAGTTTGCCGAAGATTGGGGAGGTGTTTGGGGGGAAGGATCATACGACGGTGCTCTATGCCTGTGACAAGGTGAAGGTGATGCAGGAGAAGGATGCGGAGGTGGCCAAGACGATCCGCCAGATCCGGGAGCGGATTCGGGTGAAACGCTAGGGGTGGTGTGGGAAAGGTTGGGTTTCACCAAGTAGCCTGTGGATAAGTCTGTGGAAAAGCTTGGGATAACTGCTGGAATGCTTTTGGGATGGGGTTTTGAGGGGTGGTGGCTGGGTGGTGCTCTGTTACAATCTACGTGTTTTCCACAGGTTTTCCACAGATCGATCGGGCCAAAGATCCTTTAGAATCTTCCCCATTAACCTCAACCTCTAACCTCCTTAGTCTTACTGCCATGAAACTCGCCTGCGCTCAAAATAATCTGAATGCCCATCTGTCTCTTGTTAGCCGGGCGGTGGCTTCGCGCCCGACGCATCCGGTGCTGGCGAATGTGTTGCTGGTGGCGGATGAGGAGTCGCAGACGTTGAGGCTGTCGGCGTTCGATCTCAGTCTTGGGATTCAGACGAGTATGCCAGCAAGGGTGGATGTGGGTGGATCGCTGACGTTGCCGTCGAAGCTGCTGGGGGATATTGTGTCGCGGCTGGCGGAGGGGGAGTTGGTGATCGAGGGAGAAGAGAGCGACAGTTTCCTGACGACGTTGACTTGTGCGTCGGGGCGCTATCAGATGCGGGGGCTGAGTGCGGAGGAGTTTCCGGAGCTGCCTGTGATTGAGGATGGTCAGGAGGTTCAACTTTCGGCGGAGTCGTTGATTGATGGGTTGAAGAGTTCGTTGTTTTCGGCGAGTAGTGATGAGACGAAGCAGGTGCTGACGGGGGTGCATTTGAGTATGCAGCCGGATGGGTTGGAGTTTGCGGCTACAGACGGGCATCGGTTGGCGGTGGTGCAGACGATGAATCAGGAGGGGGCGGATGCTGAGGAGACGGCGCTGGCGGTGACGGTTCCGGCGAAGGCGTTGCAGGAGCTGATTAAGATGCTGGAGCGGAGCAGTAATGGTACGGTGTCGGTGAAGTTTGATGGGGGGCAGGCGGTGTTTGAGTGGGCGGATCAGCGGTTGACGAGTCGGCTGCTGGAGGCGCAGTATCCGAATTATCGGCAGTTGTTGCCGAAGCAGTTTGCGCATTCGGTGACGATCGATCGGCGGGGTTTCCTTAGCGCGTTGGAGCGGATTTCGGTGCTGGCGGATCAGCGTAATAATATTGTGAAGGTGATGTTGGATAAGGGGACGCAGACGGCGACGGTGTCGGTGGATGCGCAGGATGTGGGGAGTGGTCAGGAGACGATCGCGGCTCAGATTGTGGGTGAGGGTATGGATGTGGCGTTTAATGTGCGGTATTTGATTGATGGGTTGAAGACGTTTAGCTGTACGGATGTGCAGTTGCAGTTGAATACGCCGACGAGTCCGGCTGTGTTGACGCCGCTGGGGAGTTTGAAGATGAGTTATTTGGTGATGCCGGTGCAGGTTAGGAGTTAAGGGGAGGCGGGAGAGAGGAGGCCCCCAAACCCCCAAGTTTGGGGGCTATGAACTGGGGGGGATGTCGATCGCTGAAATTGCTGATCTCACTGGGCTAACAATGAAACAAATGCAGGCATTACAGGAGTCGTAGGTGCGATCGATCGGGTGTTGAGGGCGATCGAGGGGACTAATCACTGCGCGTCCGCCCATGCCTAGAATGATTCTGCTTTTGACGGAGGATAGGCTGAAGTTTTCTAAAAATCCAGTGGGATTTGGGTGGATCTACGGAAAATTTCTGTATACTAATAACTAGCTTAAAAATGTCGCGTATTTTTTGAACGGATGGTTGCAGGTCGATCGTCAAATTATGGAGTCTCCATATGACCAGTCGTTTAGAGGTTGAATCAGCTATCAAGCAATTGCCAGAGGGTGAAGTTCGCACTCTGGCAAACTGGATTCAAGAATATCTTGATGAGATGTGGGATAGGCAGATTGAAGCAGATTTGGCAGCAGGAAAATTAAATCACCTGATTGCTAGAGCAGAGGCAGATATAGCAGCTCACAATGTGAGGGATCTCGATGAAGTCCTTAACAACGGCTGATTTTTGGAAAGCCTATGCTGAACTGTCCCCTGACATGAAAGAGAAAGCACGAAAAGCCTACAAGCTTTGGCAGGAAAATTCACTTCATCCCTCTCTGCATTTTAAGAAAGTTGGTAAGAATCTTTGGTCTGCTCGCATCAGTGGTGGATATCGAGCATTAGCCTTGAAAAAAGGAGACGATTATTATTGGATTTGGATCGGTGAGCATAATGAATATGAGAGTTTTTTGAAGTAGTTGGTTGTGACAAACTAGCTAACGGGTGGATAGGCGAAAACTTCTGTACTTTAGTGTCAGTGGGGTGATAGATAGAATGATTCTACTTTTGACGGAGGATAGGCTGAAGTTTTCTAAAGATCCAGTGGGGTTTGGGTGGATCTACGGAAAATTTCTGTATACTAACAGTTAGCCCTCAGCCATTTTACTGCCTGCTTCAATACTTAAACTGGGTAATATTCTCATAGATGTGAAATGCTATAGGAGATTAAGTAGTGAGTGAGATAGACAAGGACTACGAATTAGAGATGTTTAAGATAATGATCAACAAGTACTTAGATGAAAGCACATCATGTACTGAGAAAAGTCTTAATGAACTTGAAATTAAGCGTGACCAGATTACGTGGGATCTCGCATCAAAAATTTATAAGCAAAGTGGACATAAAGTAGAATTCAGCCTAGTGCGAGATATTGTTAATTCCCGAATTAGATCTATAAAGTATCAACTTACTGAAGAAGATCGTCGCATTGCTGAGCAAAAAGCTGAAGAAGATCGTCGTATTGCTGAGTCAGATCCCCAATTTTTTTCTAAGGTGGCTGATGTATTAGGTAAGTTTGGAGGTGATGAGCGCAAAGCAAAAGGGGAACATGTCATCCTTTTAGGGAGAATAATCCACTAACATAGGCAGCCCTGTGGGCAAGGACTTGTGGCACATTTTCAGGTTTCCACTGTGCTCCAGATATTTGGACTCGACGATTAATTTGTTTG